>DASUEW010000032.1:0-8221 GCA_036274875.1 Ilumatobacteraceae bacterium | reverse complement strand
CGGCCGGGCGCCGAAGTCGTCGCCGCCCGGCAACGAGAGGCGCACGTGGCCGCACCGGGTGAGCAGCGGCCCGAGCACGTTGATCGACGCGCGGATCCGTTCGACGAGCTCGTACGGTGCGACGGGCGTGAGGTCGCCGTGGTTGGTGAGGACCAGCCGACCGCGTTCGGGGGCGGCGATCGTCACGCCGATCGCGCCGAGCAGATCGGCCATGATCGACACGTCGACGATCTCGGGGACGTTGCCGAGCTCGAAAGACCCGTCGGTCAGCAACGTGGCGGCCATCAGCTTCAGCACCGAGTTCTTGGCCCCCGGGACGACCACCTCCCCCGCGAGGGGACCGGCGTGGCGCACGAGTATCAACGGTTCTGGGATCAACGGCTCCGGCATCGATCCTGGCCGCGCGATGGAGGGGGACGGGACCGGATCCATCGCCACCAGTATGCTCCGCCGGTGCCCGCAGCCGGTCGAACGGTCACTCGCGTCTGGCCCGACGAGCCGGACGTGGCGGTGGGGCTCGAACGGCCTCGCGACGACCTCGTGCTCGAACGCCAGCTTCCGGACGGGACGTTCGAGCAGTCTGAAGGGCCGTTCCTCCAGTACGAGCGCCGTCTCGAGCGCTCGGACGGCACATTCGTCGAGACGACCCGCTACCGCATCTCGATCCCGTGGTTCGGCTGGTTGTTCGGACTCCCGGTCCGAGCGCTCGTCGGGCGCCGGTGGCACCAGCCCCACCACCACCATGCCGGTCCGCGCACGAACTTGTGGTGGGCGCCTCCCGATCGGCTGAGCGAACGCCAGATCCGCGTCCTTGGCCTGCTCGCCGCGGCATCGATGAGCTCGGCGTTCATCAACACGTTGTTCACCCAGACGGTGAAGTTCGCGGCCGACGACTTCGGCATCGGTAACTCGGGAGTCGGCGTTGCCGGATCGATCGTGCGAGCCGGCATCGTGCTCGCGCTCCCGGCGGCAGTGCTGGCCGATCGCATCGGGCGCAAGCGCGTCGTCACGATCGTCGCCTGGGCGGCACCGGTCATCACCGCGCTCGGCGCGCTGGCCCCCAGCTTCCCGGTCCTGGTCGCGACGCAGGCCATCGGACGTCCACTCGGGCTGGCACTCGACTTCCTCATCGCGGTCGTCGCCGCCGAGGAGATGCCGCGCAACAGCCGCGCCTACGCCGTCAGTGTGCTCGCCATGGCGAGTGGGCTCGGCGCGGGACTCGCAGTGTTCTCGTTGCCCCTGGCGGACATCGGGGAGTCGTCGTGGCGGTACATCTACCTGGTCACGCTCGTGTGGCTCGCCGTGGCGCTCGACATCGCGAGGCGGCTGCCGGAGACGACTCGCTTCGAGCGACCGCACACCATCGCGCCACCGCTCGACCGGCGGCGCTTCGGCACGCTCGCCCTTGTCGCCCTTGCAGCCAACTTCTTCGTCGCTCCGGCGAGCTTCTTCGGGAACAGCTACCTGGAGGATGCGCGCGGCTTCTCAGCGGCGCAGATCTCGTGGTTCACGCTCTCGACCGCCACGCCGGCCGGAATCGGCTTGATCATCGGGGGACGCATCGCCGACGTCCGTGGCCGGCGGCACGTGCTCGCGGTGGCCCTGCCTGTGGCGACCGCGCTCGTGGTCACGTCGTTCTCGGTGAACGGAGTGCCGATGTGGTTCGCGGCGTTCGGCGGTGGCTTCATCGGGGCGATCGCCTACCCGGCGCTCGCGGTGTACCGCGCCGAGTTGTTCCCGACCGGCAACCGTGGGCGCGCCGCGGGCCTGCTCACCGCGGCGGCGCTGCTCGGAGGCATCGGTGGGCTGCTGCTGGCCGGCCAGCTGCTCGACCACGGCTGGCCGCACGGCCGGGTGATGGGGCTGCTCGCCATCGCCCAGATCCTCGTCGTCATCACGGTCGTGATGTCGTTTCCCGAAACCGCCCACCGCGAGCTCGAAGACCTCAATCCCGAAGACGCCGCCTTCGCCTGAACCCCCGGGAACTGTCTGCTTCAAACGAAGCCACGCGCCGTCTCACGCAGACAGAACGGATTTGCAGAAGGTGGCGACGGCGTCGGCGATCGTGCCGTCGGCGCCTTTCAGGTCGTGGCGGCCGCCGTCGATCCAGACGTGATGGACGTCGCCCGGGATCGTGGCGGTCCAGTGTTCGAGCTCCTCCGGCGTCCCGAACGGGTCCCTGGTGCCCGACACGAACAGGCACGGCACGGTGATCGCGGGGAGGTGTTCGACACGCAGCCGGTCGGGCTTGCCCGGCGGGTGGAGCGGGTAGCAGATCAGCACGAGGCCGGCGAGCTCGACGTCGTTGGCGGGCGGCGGAGATCCGTCGGCGCCCCCCGCCACCATCGAGCACATCCTCCCGCCCATCGACCTGCCGCCCATCACCACCGGTCCGCCGTGCTGGCCGATGAGGTCGTCGAGCTGGGACCGCACGGCAGCCATCAACACCGGCGGTCGATCGGGGGCCCGCCGGCCGTGCTCGCGATACGGGAAGTCGGCGCGGACGCACGGCGTCGGCGCCAACGCCCGCTCGATCGCCACGAGGCTGGGATGAGACGCGTCGGTGCCAGCGCCCGGAAACAGCAAGACGGCGCTCATGCGCCCTTGCCGGACAGGATGCGGCGGGCCGTGTTGAGATCGAGGATCGCGCGGCCGGCACTGGTCTGATCGCCACCGTGGTCGGGGTGGACCACCCGCATCCGCAACCGATACTGGCTCGTCACCTCCCGCTTCGTCGGCGCGGTGGTGCCGACCGGGAAGCCGAGCACATCGAGCGCCCAGGCGGTCGGATCGGCAAGCGCGGAGAGCGTCGTCGTCTGGGCGCCGGCGAGGTGCGCGATCAACGCCGATCCGATCGGGCCCCGCCACTGCGCCGCCTTGTGCAGGACCGGTGCCACGACGCGCCGGCTCGCCTGCTCGAGTCGCTCGACCGCGTACACCGCTCCGAGCACCTGTGCCAGGTCGGTGCCCGCACTCTCGAGATCGAAGCTGAGATCGTCGGCGGTCCCGATGAGGCGGTGCCGGCTCCGGGCGAGCCCGTGACGGTCGACCTGGAACCGATGCCGCAATCGCGGTTGAACGACCCGGTCGCCGCGCTCGATCTGGTCGATCAGTCGATGTACGTCGGGATGCAGCTCACCGTCGACGCCGTGGATGTGACCGGCGACCACCGCGCCGAGGAGGAGCCCACCGAAGCCGGGCGCGGGATCGACGGGGAGGATCAGATGGCCGAGCGACACGCGGCGGGTCGGCACGGCCGGGCGCGTGTGCCACACCTCGAGCTCGGCGAGCAACATGCGGTGAGGGTAGGCCGACGCGACCTACACGAAGGGGCGGACGATCGTGCGCAGTTCCTGCGCGTGACCGATGACGTCGGACGGGTCGTGGTCGGCCGCGTGGAAGTCGTCGATGAGCGTCTGCGCCGCAGCGACGGCGTGGCTCCACACGCGTACCGTCACGCCGAACGGCGGCTGACGCGCGTCGAGCAGTGCCGCGACGTCGAACAGCTCGTTGCGGGCGGTTGCGTCGCCGGGATCGCGGGCGAGACGATCGGCCGTCGTGAACAGCAAGTTGAGCGCGCCCTCGGGCGCGCCGCCGGCGTCGTCTCCGAGGCTCGCCAGGTCGCCCGACTCGATCGCGTCGAGGAGGTCGTCGACGACTCCTTCGGCGTCCGGAGCGACGTGCAGCGTCGAGCCGTCCCATCGATGCGGGATCTCCGCTTCGACGAGTGCGTTCTTCAGCAACTCGATGTCGGCCGGAGGCCACTCGTCGAGCCCGAACTCGGTCGAGGGCACGTCGGCCGCGAGCCCGACCGGGAACGGGCCGAGCTCGCGCTCGAGCCGGTCGAACAACTCGTCGACGGCCTCTTCGATCTCCTCGGGAACGACCAGTTCGTCGCCTTCCCACGCGTGTGGGTGACCGGCGTCGGCGAACGCCGCCGCCAGCTCGGCACGCTGATCGACCGACCACGCCGAGACGTCGTAGAGCACGTTCACGGCGTCGGGGTCGTTCGGATCCCAGTCGATGGGCGGAGCCCCGGACGGGGCTGAGCTCGACTCTTCCTCGTCCTCGCCGGATCGGCTCACGAAGGGCATGTCCGCACGCTACCGCCCCGCTTCGACCAGCCCCTCTCGACCAGCGCGTCTCGACCGGTGCGACGCGACAAGTCGGACGGCGCTGCTCGTCGCTGGATCAGCGAAAGCGCGACACGAAGTCGCCGATCAGCCGGTACTCGGCGAGCTTGTTCTCGACGGCGCGAAAGCCGTGACCCTCACCTTGCATCACGTGGAACTCGATGTCGCCGCCCGCGGATCGGATCTTGTCGACCAGCCGCAGGCTCTGTTCGATCGGCACGACGGGGTCGGCGTCGCCGTGGAGAACGAGAAGCGGCGCGGCGATGCGGTCGGCGAACGCAAGTGGTGACCGCGCGCGGTAGAGATCGACGAGATCGAGCGGGCCGACGAGCGAAACGGTGTAGTGCGCCTCGAATCGGTGGCTGCGGGCGGCGAGATCGGCGAGGTCGGTGACGGGGTACAGGGCGACGCCGGCCGCGGCCAGCCCGTCGTGCAGGCCGAGCATGCCGAGCACCGTCATCCCACCGGACGACCCGCCCATCACGACGGTGCGCTCCGGCACGCTCCAACCATGGTCGTGCGACGCCGTCACGATCGCGGCGGTGTCGTCGACGTCGAGCCGACCCCATTCGCCCCGCAGGGCCTGCTGGTAGGCGCGGCCGTGGCCAGTGCTACCACGAGGATCGGGGACGAGCACGTCCCATCCCTGCGACCACCAGTAGGCGACACGCGGCAGGAACTCGACCTGCCACTGGTCGGTCGGTCCGCCGTGGATCCAACAGAGCGTGCGGCCGGCGCCCGCGACGTAGCGCCGTGCGTGGAGCGTGCCGCCATCATGCTCGACCGTGATCGCCTCCGGCTCCGGGAGGTCGACGGAGTCCCAGCCGACGACCGGTCCGACGGCGACCACGTGTCGGGTCCATGTCGACGTGTCGTACACCACGATCTGGGTCGGCGTCCGCGCGCCGCTGCGGATCGCGGCGAGACGATCGCCGACCCACGTGAGCTGACCGTGCACGCCTTGGCCGAGACTGGCCACGTCACCAGTCCGGACATCCGCCACACAGAGGCGACCGAAGCCGACTTCGTTGCGCGTGAACGCGACTCGTTCCCCGTCAGGCGAGACGGCGTACGACCGCTGCCCCATCCCCCACGACGGTCCTGCGTGCTCGAACGGCTCGTCGACCAACGGGACGTCGCCGACCCAGATGTTGAGCCAGCCCGTGTCGTCTCGGACGGTGATCATCGAGCCGTCCGGCATCACCCGCGGCTGGTGGACGGCGCCAGCGCGGGCAAGCAGCTGGCGGCGCGCCCCGCCGAATGCGACGTGCTGGACGCGCGCCGCGTCCCACGGCATGTCCGGCACGTTCCATGCGGTCCACATCGCGGCCGCCCCGTCGACCGCGATGGTGGGGTCGAAACAGAAGTCGGCCGCTCCATCGTCGAGTCGCTCCGCCGGTCGGTCGCGATCGAGCCAGCACCGCCACACCTGCGCCTGGTCGACGGCGTACACGGCGAAGCTTCCGTCGCGGGCGACCGTCGGAGCTTCGACGCGCGCGTCGGGCCCGTGTCTGGTGAGTCGCCTCACGGCGCGGCCGGCGATCGCGTGCAACCACAGATCGCCACCGACCGCGGCGTAGACGATGCCCGAGCCGTCCGGGAGCCAGTCGAAGCACCCGCCGCCGAGTCCGCGGCCGGGGGCCGGCAACGGCAGTGTCGTGAGCATGCGTTCGGGCCCACCGGCGGCGGCGACGACGACGATCGCCGGTGAGCCGCCCGTCGTGGCCACGAACGCGACAGATGACCCGTCGGGCGACAGCTTCGGTTCGGTCAGCTCGCGACCGGCCACACACATCTCGGGCGTGATCTCGTGCTGCCCCTGACTCGTTGGGCGATTCGTTGGCGCCGGCACGATGGCGAAGATACGCGGCACATGTCACACGAAACCCACTTGCATCGTCATCCATGCGGGGGTCACGATGTGACTTCCACGACCGGAGAGGAGGTGTACCGATGACGATGAACAGTGCGAATGCACGAGTCCGCTTCGGCGCGCCCGCCGGCTGTGGTCTCATCGCCTGACGCCGACGCGCTTTCCGATTGCGCACGCGTGACACATGGCGCGTATCCGTCGGCGAGATCAGGCATCTACGACCCCTGGGCGCGATCGCGTCCCGATCCCACGAAAGGAACTGTGATGTACACGAACTCACTTGACCTGAAGCTGATGCTGGCCCGCGATCGGCAGGAAGAGCTCCGCCGCATCGCTGGTCACAACCGGCTCTGGCATGAGTCGCGGCGGCATCGAAGACGACGCCCGTAGCGACACCCATCGATCCCGTGAGGTCGGGACGCGGGGCGGAGGAGTACAGGGCTGCCGGGTACGGTGAGCCACATGACTGGCTCCTCCGCCCAACGTCCTGACCGGAACCTCGGCATGGAGCTCGTCCGCACCACCGAAGCCGCCGCGCTCGCGGCCGCCAGGTGGGTCGGGCGGGGGGACAAGATCGGCGCCGATCGCGCCGCAGTCGACGCCATGCGCACCATCCTGAGCACCGTCCAGATGGACGGGATCGTCGTGATCGGCGAGGGCGAGAAGGATGAGGCCCCGATGCTGTTCAACGGCGAGCGGGTCGGCGACGGGTCGATGCCCGAGGTCGATGTCGCCGTCGATCCGATCGACGGGACGACGCTCACGGCCAACGGCGCCAACAACGCGCTCGCGGTCATCGCCGTCAGCGAACGGGGTTCGATGTTCGATCCCGGCCCGTCGTTCTACATGGAGAAGATCGCGGTCGGACCCGACGCCGTGGGTTCGATCGACATCACGGCGAGCGCGACCCAGAACCTGCGCTGGGTCGCCAAGGCGAAGCGGGCAAGCGTCCGCGACCTGACGACGGTGATCCTCGATCGGCCACGCCACGCGGCGCTCATCGAGGAGGTACGTGCCAGCGGGGCGCGGATCCGCTTGATCAGCGACGGCGACGTCTACGGGGCGATCGCCACGGCCTGGCCGGATGCGAGCGTCGACGTGCTGCTCGGCATCGGCGGCACGCCCGAAGCGGTCATCGCTGCCGCGGCGTTGAAGAGCATGGGTGGCGAGATGCAGGCGCGGTTGCTCCCGCAGTCCGATGCCGAGCACGCGGCGGTGATCGCCGCCGGGTACGACCTAAGTGTCGTGCTGACCGAGAACGATCTCGTCCGCGGTGACAACTGCTTCTTCGCCGCCACCGGCCTGACCGATGGTCAGCTGCTGCGAGGGGTCAGCTTCGACAGCCGCGGCGCCCGGACGCAGAGCCTCGTGATGCGGTCGCGCAGCGGCACCGTCCGGCTCGTCGACGCCCGGCACCGCGTCGAGAAGCTCCAGGAGTATTCGTCGATCGACTACTCCTGACCACCCCGTTCTGTCTGCTTCAGATGAACCGCCGCGCCATCTGACGCAGACAGTTCGGCTTGCGGTCAGGAGACGGGGACGCCGGCGGCCCGGAGGCGGGCATTGGCGCGGCGCAACGCGGCCAGAGCGGCCAGCACGATGGCGTCGTCGTGATGCCGGATCTGCTCCTCGGCCCGTTCCTTGGCGACCCGGGCGCGCTCGATGTCGATCTCGTCGGCGAGCTCGGCCACGTCGGACAGGATCGAAACCTTGTTGCCGCTGACCTCCACGAAGCCGCCGTGGATCGCGATGTCGCGCACCGCGCCATCGACCTGGAACACGCGGGTGTGGTTCTCGGACAGGGCGCCGAGGAACGGGGCGTGGTTGGCCTGGAACGCGATCTCGCCGCCGCCGAACGTGCGCGTGATGACCATCGTGGCCTCGCCGGAGTAGAGCACCCGCTCGGGCGAGACGACCTCGACGGCCATCGGTTCGCTCATGCGTTGTCCTGCAGGGACTTGGCCTTGGCGTGCACCTGCTCGATGCTGCCGACGTTGAGGAACGCCTGCTCGGGGACATCGTCGAGCTCGCCGTCGATCAAGGACTCGAACGACTCGACCGTCTCGTCGGTCGGCACGTACTCGCCCTGCAGACCGGTGAAGACCTCCGCGACGTAGAACGGCTGCGACAGGAAGCGCTCGACCTTGCGGGCCCGGTTCACGATCAGGCGGTCCTCTTCGGACAGCTCGTCGAGACCGAGGATGGCGATGATGTC
>DASUEW010000031.1:0-3539 GCA_036274875.1 Ilumatobacteraceae bacterium | reverse complement strand
AGGGATCGCTCGCGCTGCCCCCGGCGCGTGGATTCGCGATCCTCACGTGCATGGACGCACGCCTCGACCCGGCCAAGTACGCCGGCCTGAGTGAGGGCGACGCCCACGTCATCCGCAACGCCGGCGGCCGCGCCAGCGACGATGCGATCCGGTCGCTGGTGATCTCGCACAAGCTGCTCGGGACGAACGAGTGGTTCGTCATCCACCACACCAACTGCGGCATGGAGTTCTTCACCGACGACGTGATGCGTGGTCTGCTGGCCAACAGCCTCGAGACCGCCGCGCTCGGTCCCGACGGGTTCACGGACGTCGGCACCGGGCCGGGCTCACACGACGCCGACTTCATCGACTGGCTCACGATCAAGGACAACGCACAGAGCGTCATCGACGACGTGACCCGCATCCGCAACCACCCGCTCGTGCCCGGGTCGATTCCCATCTACGGCTACATCTACGACGTCACGACCGGACGCCTCGTCGAGGTTCCCGACGCCACCAAAGCGGGACTGCCGACCTGACACTGGAAAACCGAACCGGTTTCGCCTTCCGCCGGCCCGCTCGTAGTGTCAACGAGATGGGCTTCGGGAGTGATCGCGCGTCGCCCGGGCGATCCCTCGCCTCGACGCAGGACGCGTTCTTCCCTCGGGCGTTCGCGGCGACGATGCCAACGATCGTTGCCGGCTCGGGCGTCCACCTCGTCGACGACCGGGGACGCCAACTACTGGATGTCTGCTCGGGCCCGTTTCTCGCCGCGCTCGGCCAAGGCAACGAGCGAGTCCTTGCCGCGATGCACGATCAGGGACATCGCCTCACATACACCTACTCCCGCACCACGCGTCATCCCGCCAACGCGGCATTGACACAGCGGCTCGTCGGCCTCGCCGGATGCGGCTACGAGCGGGTCCACCTCACCTCGGGCGGCTCGGAGGCGGTCGAGATGGCGATCAAGATGCTTCGAGCCCATGCGGTGGCGCACGGCCGGTCGCGCCGCCATCGGGTGTTGTCGCTGCTACCCGGATATCACGGGGCGACCATGCACACCCTCGGGCTGAACGGCGATCTGGCCGCCCCCGCTCTTTGGGGACCCATGACCGTCGCTGCCGACAAGGTGCCGGCACCGCTCACGTTCCGCGCGGCGAGTGCCGAGGCGGCGGCGGCCGAGAGTCTGACAGCACTGGCCGAGTGCATCGACCGAGTCGGCGCGGAGGAGATCCTCGCCTTCGTGATGGAGCCGATCGGTGGTCAGGCCTCGGGAGTCAACGTGCCGCATCCGTCGTTCGCGCGAGGGGTTCGAGAGCTGTGCGATCGACACGGCATCGCGGTGGTGTTCGACGAGGCCGTGACGGCGCTGCGTACCGGACGGTTCCTGGCCGCGCACCACGACCCGAGCGCGCTTCCCGACCTCATCGTGCTGGCCAAGGGGTTGGGCGCCGGCTACGCACCGCTCGGCGCTGTGCTGGCCAGGGCGGAACTGGCCGACGAGCTCGCCGACTCGACAGGGTTCGTGGTGTCGCACTCCTACGACGCGTGCCCGATGGCATGCGCCGCCGGATCGGCCGTCCTCGACGAGATCGTCGAGCACGGTCTCATCGACCACGCCGAACGCATCGGAACTCGAATCCGGTCAGGCCTCGACGAGATCGCTGCCGATTCGCCTCTCGTCGGCGACGTCAGGGGTCGCGGGTTGCTGCTGGCCATCGAGCTGGTCACGGACAAGGCGACCGCCGGCAGGTTCCCGGCCGAGATCGACCCAGGTGCTGTTCTCGTCCGCCATGGCCTCGACCATGGCCTCCTGCTGTACTCGCGCCGGCAAAACGGTGGACGCTTCGGCGACTGGCTCCTCGTGGCGCCCCCATTGATCGTCGACGAACCGACAGCAGACAGCCTCGTCGAACGACTCCAGACGACCATCGCGGCAGCCGTCGAGGAACTGTGCACCCGCTGACAGCCGTCGTCACGCGGAGACGGCGACGACTTCGGAGCCGAAGCAGTAGCCGCGGCCGCGAACGGTGAAGATCAGCCTTGGCCGGTTGGGGTCCGGCTCGATCCTGCTGCGCAGACGGTGGACGTGCTCGGTCACGGTCGCCGGGTTCTGCCATTCGGGCGAGGAATGCCACACCTCGTGCAGCAGCTCGGTCCGGCTGAAGACCCGGCCTGCGTGCTCCGTCAAGAAGGCCAGCAGATCGAACTCCTTCACCGTGAGGTCGATCTCGCGTCCCGCCAGCCATGCCTTCCTGGCGTTCAGGCCGACCTCCAGCGAATCGAAGCGCAAGACGTTCGCCAGGTCGGCAGACGTGCGGCGCCGCCCACCGCTGGTGTGTGCGATGTCGACGATCGCCTGACCGACGTCGACCGGTGGCTTGGCGCTCGACGGCGAACCCGCGGCCACATGGCTTTCATCGCGCCCGCGAAGCGTCGTGGTCCGCTCGGTCATCCATTCGAGCGCGGCGTCAGGTCTGAGGGAGTGGCTCCAGATGAAGCCCTGGGCGTACGTGCAACCGAGCTCGCGGAGCAGTTCGAGCTGGCCGGCGAGCTCGACCCCTTCGGCGACGACATCGAGGTCCAACGTGTCGGCGAGGGCGATCGTCGCCCTGATGATCGACGTGCCATGACCGGCCCCGCCCAACCCGCTGACGAACGAGCGGTCGATCTTGATGGTGTCGACCGGGAGGCGACTGAGGTAGCTCAGTGACGAGTATCCGGTGCCGAAGTCGTCGATGCTGACGCTCACCCCGACCGCTTGCAGCTCGACGATCGTGTTCAACGCGTTGTCGATGCGATCCATCAACACGCTCTCGGCGATCTCGAGGTGGATGGCCGCGGCAGGTGCGCCTGCTTCTCGGATGATCGCCTCGACGTGATCCGCCAAGTGAGGCTGTGCGAGTTGTGACGCCGACAGGTTGACGGCCATCCACAATCCGGGAGGCACCCGCTCGTCGGCACGCCAGCTGGCGACTTGGCGCGATGCGCGCTCCAGAACCCAGGCGCCGATCTGCAGGATCAGCCCGCTTGTCTCGGCGATTGGAACGAACTCTTCCGGGAGGATCGTCCCGAGATCGGGGTGTTCCCATCGGAGCAGCGCCTCGAAACCGGCGGTCTCGAGCGACGCCACACGGACGATCGGTTGGTACTCGAGGTGCAGTTCGTCGCGCTCGAGCGCGAGCGGGAGCGAAGCCGCCAGTGACTGCCGTCGATGAGCGCGGGCTCGTGCGCTGTCGTCGAAGGCGGTGACTCGGTTCCTGCCGTCCCGCTTCGCCTCGAACATGGCGTCGTCGACGTCGCGCAGGAGTGAGTCCGGGGAATCGGCCGGCGTGCTGAGGGCGACGCCGACGCTGATCGTCAGTTGAAGATCTCGGTCGATGATCGTCACGGGGTGGCGCAGGATCGCCATCGCGCGCTCACCGAGCTGCTTGGCCGCGTCGATCGTGCTGACACCGGTGCGGACGATGACGAACTCGTCGCCGCCAAACCGGGCGACGATGTCGCTCGACGACATCCCGACCCGGAGTCGTGCTGCGACTGCTCTGAGCACCTGGTCG
>DASUEW010000030.1:0-2203 GCA_036274875.1 Ilumatobacteraceae bacterium | reverse complement strand
GCCACCGAACGCAACCACCAAGGCGGGGACCACCCGTGACACCACGAAAAGGCGACCATCGGCCTCGGTTGCCGCGACGAGGCCGGACGCCATCATCGTCGGGTCGCTGGCCGGCGGCAGGTCGGGAAGTGGGGTCCACTCACCGGTGGCCGGGTCGAGGAGCGCGCCATCCAGTCGGGGCTCAGGTGGGCCGGGCCCGGACGGCGTCTGGCCGCCGAGCACCGCGATCCGGTCGCCCCAGGCGACGACTGCCTGCGACTGACGGGCGTCGAGTGGGCCGGGCGGCAGGTCCCGCCAACGATCCGTCGCGGGGTCGTATGCAGCAGCGATCGGATCGCCCCAGCCGCCCCACACGACAAGCTCCGACCCGGTCCACGCCCCCTGCGGGATCGCCTGCGTCGGCGCGCCGCCCGCCGGCAGCGGGCCGTCGGCGATGGTTCGCCAGGTATCGGTGGTCGGGTCGTAGGCGGCACCGTCGAACACGGCCGGCGCACCGCACAACGGACCCCCGCCTTCGTCCATTCCGCACATGTCGCTGGTCTCCGGAATGCCGGCCCACACGAGCATCTCGGTACCGGTCCAAGCCGACACCGGCGACGTGCGAGCACCGAGCGGCGACGGCGCGATGTTGCGCCACGCGTCCGGCGAGACGGCCGCAGAGGTGGCGGTCGAGGTGTCAGTGACACTGCTTGTCGGAGCCGGCTCGGTGGTCGCCGCCGCCGTCGTCGCCGGCTCGGTCGAATCCGCCGCACTCGACGCCGGCTCCGAATCGAGCGCTGTGGTCGTCGCGTCACCAGTTTCGACTGTCGTCTCGCCACCGCCACAGCTTGCGACCACGAGACCGAGCCCGGCGGCAAGCGTGACGATGGGCCCCGCCAAGGACGAGTGCTGAGCTGCGAAGCGTGCCGACCTCATGGGTCTCCTCGATTCGTCGATCCCTACAGTCATACATGACGTGGAGCCGTCGTCTGGTTGGGTGATCGTCTGACGACCGCTGACAGGCAGCAGTTGATGCCCTCGGCATACCATCCGGGCGTGGCGACGACCGCTGACGAGTTGCTGGGCACCGCTCAGGACGCGCTCGCGGCCGGTGACTTCGTGTCGGCGCTCGCCGCCGCGCTTGCGTCGCTCGATGTCGACGAGCTGGCGGTCTCGCATCGCGTGCTGGGTGACCTGTATTACCACGACGGCCGATACGCAGAAGCACAGCATCATTGGGAGACGGCGTTCCGGCTGTTCCGTGCCGGCGGTGAGTTTCGCGAAGCCGCCCGGGTGGCGATCGAACTCGCCGGCCTGCACGGCAGCGAGGGCGGTCACGTCGCGGTAGGGCGGGGCTGGGCGGAACGGGCGCGAATCCTGCTCGACCGGGTCGGACCGTGTGTCGAGTGGGGATATCTGGAGCTCGCGTTCATGGCCTGTGATCGGCCCGACGTCGACGCCCTGCTGGCGAGCACCGACCGGGCGCTGACGATCGCGCTCGAGTTCGGCGACTCCGACCTGGAAGTACACGCGATGGCCGACAGCGGTTTGGCGCTGGTGTCGCAAGGACGGGTCAGCGAGGGATTCGCGCGGCTCGACGCGGCGCTCGCCGCGATCTCCGCCGGCGAGGTGGGTCCGGTCGCTGCCGGCATCTCGTTCTGCTCGATGCTGACGGCGTGTGACCGCGTCGGCGACGTGCGTCGGGCCGAGGAGTGGACCGGCATCATCTCGGCCGTCCTGAGCGGCACCGGCGACCGGCCGCGTGCGTTGCACACCCACTGCCGCGTCGCCTACGGCTCGGTGCTCTCCGCGGCCGGCCAGTGGTCGCAGGCCGAAGCGTTGATGATCGAGGCGCTCGGACCGGCCGACCGCCCGAATCTCGCCCACCGGGCAACCACGGTCGCCCACCTCGCCACCCTCCGCATCGAGCAGGGGCGAATCGAGGAGGCCGCCGATCTCCTGGTCCCGTTCGAAGACCACGTCACCAGCTGCGCGCCGCTCGCGCGGGTCCATCTGCTGCGGGGCGAACTCGATCTGGCGGCGGCCATCCTCCGGCGCGGGCGCAGGGAGATGGTCGGCGACGTGCTCCGGGTCGGCCCGCTGCTGGCGTTGCTCGTCGACGTCGAGCTGCAGCGCGGCGACGTCGACGCCGCCCGCGCGGCCGCCGACGAGCTCGCCGCGTGCGCGGCTGACGCCGACGTCCCGGTGCTGCGCGCCGATGCCG
>DASUEW010000029.1:0-3420 GCA_036274875.1 Ilumatobacteraceae bacterium | reverse complement strand
ATGGCAGGCCCACCCCGCTCTCGTCGACGTCGCGACCTCCGTCGGCGTGGCGCTGGCACCGCCGCACGGCGAGAGCGTCATCTACGTCCCGATCGGATACGAGCGGGTCTGGATCCGCAACCCGCTCCCGGTGTCGGTCCGCGTCCGCGCCCGGCGCTCGGCGGCGACGTCGCCCGACCTGCTGCGCGTCGACCTGCTCGGGCTCGACGACGAGGGCCAAGCAGTGATGGACATCGTCGGCCTCGATCTCCTGCCGGTAACCGAGCACGGGCACCTCGCCGAGGTCGAAGACGACGCGGCCACCGCCCCGAGCGGCCACGCCGCCCCGCTGATCGAGCTCGCCGACGAGCTGGGCATCCGCGCCCACGAGGGCGTCGAGATGGTCGAGCGGCTGCTCGCCGGCAAGCACCCACGCTTGATCGGTTCGACGATCGACGTCGACGATCTCCGCCGCCAGCTCGAGGTCGTCGACGAGCCGAGCATCACCGCCGCCCACACCTCGACGACGTCGGGCACGACTTCGGGGGTGGCGACCGCCGAGGACGCGATCCGGATGATGTGGGTCGAGCTGCTCGGCGTCGACGAGATCGCCGACGACGACGACTTCTTCGAGCTCGGTGGACATTCGCTCGTGGCCATCCGGCTGATGTCGCGGATCCACAAAGAGCTCAGCGTGCGGCTCCAGCTGGCGACGATCTTCGAGGCGTCGACGGTCGGGACCCTCGCCAGCAAGGTGCGCGACAACCGACCCGACATCGACGAGTTCCTCGCTGGACAGTCGGGCCGAGCCGCTGACGCACAGAGCACCGCCACCGCGTCAGCGCCGGCGTCGACCGCTCCGACCGAGATGACGCAGCACCTCGTGCCGATCACGAGCGCCGGGCCGGGCCGGCCGCTCTACATCGTCCACGGGGCGGGCGGCAATGTGCTGTTCCTGTGGAGCCTCGCCCGGGCGATGGCTGGTGAACGGCCGATCCTCGGCTTCCAGGCCCACGGGATCGAGGGCCACGACCTTCCCGATACCTCGATCGAGGCGATGGCGGCGAGGTACATCGCCGAGCTTCGGGCGTACGCCCCCGGCCCGTACCTGCTCGGTGGGTTCTCGGGTGGCGGGCTCGTCGCGCTCGAGATGACGCGCCAGTTGCGCGACCTCGGCGAGACGGTCGACCTGACAGTGCTGTTCGACAGCCCGCGGGCCGGCCAGGCATGGCCGAGCCGTATGCAGATCTGGCGGCGGGTCGCCGGCCACCTGCTGCGGCGCGGGATCGGACCACTGAAGCCGTATCTGCGGTCGAGGGTCAGGTCCTCGATACTTCGCTTCATCCCGGCCTTGAACCGCAAGGGCGCCGAACACGAGCAGGACGAGATCGAGCTCGGCCTGTCCGACACCGCAGCCCACGGTTTCGTCAACCTGTTCTATTACTTCGGCGCCACGTCCGAGAAGTACCAGATGACGAGCTATCCGAGCGACGTGCTGCTCCTCAAGGCCGACACGAGCTGGCCGACGCAAGCATGGGACTACGGATGGGGTGAGCACGTCGAGGGGCGACTCGACATCCGCATTGTGCCCGGCGACCACAACTCGATGTTCTATCCCGAGAACGCCCCGACGCTCGCGCGCGTGTTGTCGGCCGAGCTCGTTGCCCGCGACTGACGATCACTCCAACTGGTTCCCTCGGAGCTGACGCAGCGCCCTGTCGGCCACCGCACGGTCGCGCGGGGCGGCCCCGTGCTCAGAGCTCGGAGAGAAGGCAACTGGCGTCGACGATGGCGAACTCGACGACGGCCGCGCCCAGTACCGCGACGGCTCCCACATACTCGTCGCCGGCAGGTACGTCCGTCATTCGGCACAACGGTGGCGAGCTCGCAGGTCCGAGTGCCAGGAGCACGGGGGCGCTGTGGGGTGGCGTGACGACGAGGTCGGTCATCGGCCGTCTCAATCCTTCACCTGTCGCCTTGAGCACCGCCTCCTTGCGAGCCCAGTACGCATAGAAGTCACGGGGACCTCGCACGTGTGCCTGCTCAGTGGTCGTGCACACCGATGCGATGAGCGACTCGTACTCGCCCCGCCCCACGACCTCGACGTCGACGCCCACGGGCCCCGCAGTCGTCAGCCCGACGGCTACGACCTCGCCCGCATGGGAGATCGACGCCTCGAGGCCCGGTTGGGCCAGTCGTGGTCGCCCGTGAGCCTTGCCACAACGGTCGCACGTGCGATCGATCGTGGCGGCGGCGAACGACACGTTGGTGCGTTGAGCGACAAGGGCTCGGAGCAGCACGGTGGCGAGCGTGAAGCGGTCACGGTCGGCGTCGAGGCGGAATTGCGCCCGCCGTCGAGCCTCGCCTTCGTCGAGCAGCGCAGGATGGTGCGATTGCAGACACCGCAGCCGCGCGAGATGAACCTCGCAGCGCACGTCCGATGCCGCCGAGGCCCCGAGCATCGCCATGTTTACCAGCCGCGCAGATCGATCGGCCAGCGGTCGATCACCTCGTCCCCGCGCGCCAACCAGAGCGTGTCGTGCATCGCCATCGTCGGGTCGATGTGAGCAGGAATGACCTGCACTCGGTCACCGACGGTCAGCGGTTCGTCCGGCGTGAACGTCACGTGCTCGTCGCTGCAGAACCACACCTTCGCTCGTTGAATCGACGGGTTGCCGTGGTCCATGCCGAGCGACTTGAGTCCGACGTCGGCGACAGCGAAGCCGTCGCCGACCGAGATGACCGTACCGACGACGTAGACGGCCTGCTCGAATGGCAAGCCGAGCGTCCCGTAGTGGGCATCCATCAACACGTAGCTGCCCGCCTGGATCTCCGTGACGCCACTGCCGTCGTGCAGGTCGAAGGTGCCCGTCCCGCCGGCTGAGACGATGTCGCCGCCCACGTCGTCGTGTGCCTGCACCAGCAGCGCCATCGCCGCCCTGACCTGCTCACGGCGTTGTTCGCGGTCCGAGACCATCATCAGGTGACCCTCGTAGCCCATCACACCTCGAACCTCGAGCCCCGCCTGCCGCGCCCGTTCGGACAATCGGCCGGCTTTGCCTGGCGCGATGCCGCATCTCGGCAGCCCGACGTTGACGTCGATCAGGCACCGCTCGATCCCGGCGACGGCGGCGGCGGCGATCGTCGCCTCCGAGTCGACGGCGACCGTGACCGGCGTGTCGAGTCGCGCCATCGCGTGCAGTCGTCGCGAGTCGACGGTCTCGTTGGCCAACAACAAGTCGTCGCCGAGCCCGGCGGCTGCCATCCCGGCCACCTCGAGTGGGGTCGCGCAGGTGAACGTCGTGTGGCCGGCCGCGGCCTGCACCGCCGCCAGCGCCGTGCACTTGTGGGCCTTGACGTGCGGACGCAGCGTCCGACCCGGTCGGGTGGCCGCCATCGCCGCCACGTTGCGGTCGATCGCGGCCGAGTCGGCCACGAGCG
>DASUEW010000028.1:0-8101 GCA_036274875.1 Ilumatobacteraceae bacterium | reverse complement strand
ACCGGTTCGCGACCGGTTTCGAGCTGCCCGCATCGGCCGACGTGGCCGTTCGCGTCGAGTCCGCCGCGCTGACGTGAGCACGGTCACCTCGCCCGTCGATGCGATGGGAACGATTGCCGATGCGGTCGCCGGCGGCGAACTGCCGGGGCGAGTCTGGCTGTATTCCAACTATCACTGCAACCTGGCGTGCTCGTACTGCCTGACCGAGTCGTCACCGCGCAGCGATCGCCGTCAGCTCACCCCTGAGCTGATGCTCGCCGTCGCCGGTGAGGCCCGGGAACTCGGTTTCACCGGGCTCGGCGTCACCGGTGGAGAGCCGATGCTGCTGCCGTGGCTTCCCGACACAGTGGCCGCGATGGCCGATCGGCTCCCCGTCGTCGTGCTCACCAACGGCACACTGTTCCCTGGCGAGAGGACCGAGCGGGCGCGACCGCTGGCCCGCGACGGAGTGGCGGTGCAGATCTCGCTCGACTCCCATCTGCCCGCCGTGAACGACATGGCTCGGGGACCGGACAACTTCGCCAAGGTCGTCGCGGCCGTTCCTCGGCTCCTCGCGCTCGGCGTGCGGGTCCGTATCGCCACCACCACGGCCGGCCCGTTCGACGATCCGGCGCTCGACCCGTTGCGCGAGCTCGTCGTGTCGCTCGGCGTGTTGCCCGAGGATCACCTGATCCGGCCGATCGTGCGTCGCGGCCGGGCCGACGAGCGCGGACTCGGTGTCACGGCGGTCGTCCGCGACATCCCGAGCGAGTTGACGATCGCGGCCGACGGCGCGTTCTGGGGGAGCTTCGGTCCGACCGTACGGGCCGGCCGGCTCGACACCGATCTGCTGCTCACCCGGACAGTGCTGCCGCTGTCGATCCCGGCGAACGCGCTGCTGTCCGCGGTGAGGGGGCTCCCGCCGGGCGGTGATGCCGACCTGGGCATCCGTTGAGCGAAATGACCGACACGGGGCCGGTCGGTCCCAGCACAGCGTCAGTCGAGTCGGTCGAGGCGGTGGAGGTGCTCGACCATGGCCCGGGCCACCGTCGCCAGGCGGCCCGGGCTGTCGGAGCGGGCGTGGGCCCACAAGTCGGCGACGTCGTCGAGGTCGCGGGTCATCGGCAGCATCCGAACCGGCCGACCCAGCTCGTGCAGTCGGCGGAGCTGCGCGACGCCGGTGTGGGACTCGCTCATCGGGATACCGTCGAACACCCGTCGGTCGATCGTCGCCAGGCCGATCACCCAGTACCCACCGTCGGATGCCAACCCGATCACGTCGAAACCGGCAGCGACGGCGCCCACGGCGTCACCCAGCCACCCGCCCGCAGCCGGCGTGTCCATCCCGACAACGACGCCGGCCCCGAGCTGTTCGAACCCGTTGGCGAGTCGTTCGGCCAGCCCCGTGCCGTGCTGGGCGACGACGTCGTAGCGATCGGGAATCCATTCGCCACGCTCACCGTCGAGCAGCACGACGCGCCGGACCCGCCCGGCCCAGCGCCCTCCGGCAACGATCGCGTCGACCGCCGCGACGGTGTCGGCGAGCGCAGCGGCGGCGAGCTCGGCCGCCTGCTCGGGCGTGCACGGCGGGCACAGCCGCGTTTTCACTCGACCCGGTTCGGGCGTCTTGGCGATGATCGTCAGGTGCATCGCTCGTCACCCGGTGACTCCGGCGCGGGGATGTCGCCGTCGGCCACGACGATCGCGTCGGCCCGCAGGAGCCGGCTCATGTCGATCACCGCCCGGGCGGTGCCGCGGACCGTGCCGGTCACCTTCGACCGGCCGGCGCGCTCGTGGTACTCGACTGGCACGGTCCGCACCCGAAGACCTGCGCCAGCAGCGCGCAAGACCATCTCGAGCGGCCACCCCGAACGCCGGTCGGTCATCCCGAGCGCGAGCAGGGTGTCACGGCGCATCACCCGCATCGGGCCGAGATCGGGCAGCGACAACTTGGTGCGGCGCCTCACCTCAGCGGCAAGCAACCGGTTGGCCACTCGAGCATGCAGCGGCCAGGCTCCGCGACGGGCGATCCGCTCGCCGATCACCAAGTCGGCCTCGTCGCGTTCGACGTACCCGGCGAGCAACGGCAGCGCGACAGGGTCGAGCGACGCGTCACAGTCCATGAAGCACATCACCTCCGACGTCGCCACCTGCAGCCCTGTCCAACACGCCGCGCCGAACCCCTTGACCGGCTCGGGCACCACCGTGGCACCGGCGGCACTGGCGATCGAGGCGGTGGCGTCGGTCGAACCGTTGTCGACGACGATCGCCCGGAAACCGGGCGGCATCCTGCCGAGAACCCAGCCGACCGCGGCCGCTTCGTCGAGCGCCGGGAGCACGACGTCGATCACCGACGACTCCCACCCGACTCGGCCGCCGATGCGACGATCATGTCGAGGAATGTGACGTGCGAGTCGTCGTGACCGGCGGTGCCGGCTTCATCGGATCCCACATCGTCGACAGGCTGGTCGCGCGCGGCGACGAGGTCGTGGTGGTCGACGACCTCGATCCCGCCGCCCATGACGGCCCACCCGACGGGCTGTCGTCGCGCGCCCGGTACGTGTGGCGCGACGTCCGCGACCCTGACACCTGGTCGGACGCGCTCGCCGGGGTGGACGCCGTATGCCACCAGGCAGCCAAGGTCGGCCTCGGTGTCGACTTCGCCGACGTCGGCGAGTACGTGTCGCGCAACGATGCCGGCACGGCGTGCCTGCTGCGCGCGCTGCACGACCGCGAGTTTCGCGGCCGGGTCGTGCTGGCGTCGAGCATGGTCGTCTACGGAGAGGGCCGGTACCGGTGCGTACGCCACGGCGTGGTCCGTCCGGGGCCGCGCCGCGTGGAAGACCTCGAATCCGGCCGCTTCGAACCGCCGTGCCCATCCTGTGATGGGCCGCTGGAGCCCGAGCCGGTGCCCGAGGACCACTGGCTCGATCCCCGCAACGTGTACGCCGTGACGAAACTCTCGCAGGAGCTGCTCGGCGCCGCGTACGCCCGCGAGCACCCCGACGTCACGTTCACTTCGTTGCGGTACCACAACGTCTACGGACCGCGGATGCCTCGCGACACGCCGTACGCGGGCGTGGCGAGCATCTTCCGCAGCGCCTACGCCGCGGATCGTCGCCCGCAAGTGTTCGAGGACGGGGGTCAGCGACGCGATTTCGTGCACGTCTCCGACGTCGCCCGCGCCAACGTGCTGGCGCTGACCAACGACGAACCCGCACCGGGCGCGTTCAACGTGTGCAGCGGCAGCGCACGAACGATCCTCGATATGGCGCGCGCGCTGCGTCCACCGGGCGGACCAGCCCCCGAGGTCGTGGGCGGCTACCGGCTGGGCGACATCCGCCACGTGTTCGCCAGCCCGCAGCTGGCCGCCGAAGCGCTCGGCTTCCGCGCCGAGATCGGGTTCGAGGAAGGGATGCGGGAGTTCCAGACCGCGCCGCTGCGGGCGACGAGCCGCACCCGGCCCCGCTGAACGCTTCCGCGTCACCACTTCGACACCAGCGATGCCTGGAGCGCGATGGCGCCGGCCGCCTGCGCCCCGACCCACATCGCAGCGCGCGGCCTTGTCGACGCCGACACCATCAGCGCGCCGCCGGCGACGGCGATCCACGGGAAGAACAACAGCCAGATCCGCTCGACCTCGGCGCGCGAGTACTGCGACAGATGCGACGCCGCGATGGCGAGCAGCCCCCCGCCGACGACGATCCACACCTGACGGTCGCGCAGTCGCAACAGGCCGGCAAACGTCGCCGGGCCGAGCGCGATCAACGCCACGGCGATGTTTGCGAGACCGAAGTAGGTCCACGTCCGGAATTGCGCTGAACCGGCCCAGTACTGCAGACGCGTCTCGGCGGCACCGGCGAACCACCAGAACCCAGCCACGGAAAATGCAGCCACGACCGCCACGGTGACCGCGAACGCCGCACCGACCGTTCGGGCGGTCCCCACGGCTCGGCGCGCCGAGACGACCAGCGTCAACGGCAACAGCACGAATGTCACAGCGCCGTAGGTGAGGAACAGCAGCGACGAGAGCAGCAACCCCGACGTACCGCCGGCCACCACCGCCCGCCATCCGGTGGCCCGCAATCCGAGCGCACACGCCGCGGCGCCCCAGGCGCCGACCGCTGCGTACACCGCATCGGCCGATGTCACCATCCACAACAGGTACGGCGCCACGATCAGCAACGGGGCGACACTACGAGCCCATCTGGCATCGGCCGTCGCCCACACCGTTACGAGCACGCCGGACGTCACCCCGATCGTCGCCACAACAGACAGCAGCGCGGCCGGCCACTCACCACCGAGCCCGATCCCGTCCATCGCCTTCAACACCAGCACGAAACCGGGCGGATGACCGCGCACGTGCACCGAGTACTCGTCGATGCGCTCCACGAACGTGCGCACGAACTCTGCCGCCGGCGGGGCGCTCGAGAGGTTGGCGAGGTACTCGGTGGGGTGGACCGCACCGTGCAGCACGCCGTCACGCCCATCCGTCAGCGCCAGCAGCACGGCGAACACGCCCGAGCCCACCGACGACGCGGCCACGACCCACCGCAGCCGGGCACGCCACCACCAGCCCCGCACGACCGAACCGACGACCATCGCGGCGGCGGCGGCGGCGGCGACGAGCCCCCATCCGAACCGCCAATCCCAGCCGTCGACGAAACTGCGACCCACCAACGGCGCCGCCCCGAGGAAGATCTCAGGCGACTCGCGCTGGTAGGCGCGACCCCACACCACGCTCACGGCGATCAACGCGACAGCACCGCACCAGGCTGCCCCGACTGCGAGCCGAGAGACGGTCCGCGTCATCCGGCCGCAGCGGGAACCGCGACCGCCGACGCTTCACTGACAATGCGACGAGCCAGGAGCGCTCCGGCGAGCGCGAACGCCCCCCACAACGCCGCGTTGGATGCCGTCGACACGATCTGCACCTGCCCGGCGGCGCGCACGTAATCGAACGTCTCGGTGATGAACACCACGATCGCGAGCGCCCCGAATCCAGCGGCGCCGACGAGCGCCACCATGGCAGCTCGGGCGTTACGGGCACCAACCACCAGCAACGCCCCGCACACGATGGTGAGCAGCGCCCACAGCGGATTGAAGAACACGAACTTCAGCTCCCACCGTCGCGTGATGCCGCCATCGGCGTTGGCGAACCCGGCGTCGCTGCCGAGCAGCGCCGCCTCCGACCCGGCGAAGCTGATCGACCGGGCGACGAAGAACCCGAGCGCGCCGACGACCACCGCGATATACCCGACGACGGCCAGGGCGCGCCGGGCGGCGTCGGCGTCGCGGGCGAGCACCCCGTCGAGCCCGAGATGGCGGCCGGCGTCGGTGGCAAAGAGGACAAGGTGGAGCGCGATCATCATCAGATACGACCACGACCACTCGTCGGCGCGGTCGTAGTAGATGACCGACAGCAGGATCGGTACCGACCACGCCGCTCCGACCAGCGCCACGATCCGGGTGCGATAGCCGACGAGCAGCAGCAAAGCGAGCAGCAGCTCGACGACGAGAGTGACCCAGCCGAAGAACCGGAAGTTGGGCAAGATGAGCTCCTCGGTCACCCACGTGAACGGCGCCAACGGCGAGTTGCGAGTTACCGACTCGGAGTACTTGTAGAGACCGCCGCCGCTGTCCTCGCCGAACGCCGGCGGCACCTTCCAATGCAGGTTGGCGAGCCACAACAACCCGACGAGGATCCGTACCCCGCCGATCACCCAGCCCGACGCCTTTTCGTCGATATCAGCAGCGCGCCGACGCAAGGTGGACGTCATGGCGCGAGCATCGCATTCGTTGCGGACCGGGCCGAGCCGTTTCGTGAACGTTTCGCCGAAGGTGAGGAATTGTTGTTCCCAACCACGGCTTCGCCGGGCAGGATCGGGAGCGTTCGGATCCCATGTTCGAGAAAGAACGAGTCGTACGACGCGATCTCGACGATCCGCCACCGCCGCATCACCACCAGCGCGGCAGCCCGATCCCGCCCGAGCTGACCGTGGCGACGTTCCACACGTGACGCGGCCCGGGTCAGCCAACGCCGCAGGCGCACGATCTCACACACCCGCAGCGCCGACCCGGCGCGTCCGCCGAGCCCGGCCACGACTCCGCTATGGCTGTACAGCAGCGTCACCCCGCGCTCGTATTCGCCGACCAGCTCGTCGAACACGACACGAGCTCCCTCATGGTGGCCGTCGAGCTGATCGAGCAGCGCCGCGACGAACGAGGAGTCGATGAACACTCGCCGCTTCACGACGGTGCCACCCCGGATCGGTCGGCACTGCTCTCGATCTGGGCACAGGTATCGGTCTGGGCACAGGCTTCGATGTGGCAACTGTCGTCGAAGTCAAGCGCGAGCGCGCTCCGGCTGATCGCCGCCCGACGCAGCCTGCCACGGCGTTCGATCCAACCCCACAGGACGAACGAAAGACTGACGAGCACCCAACCGGCGAGCACGTCCACCACGTAGTGCTCGCCCAGGTACACCAACGCCACCCCCATCGCGAGGGGGAACGCCAGCAACACGGCGCGCCACCACCACGCCCGCACCCACGGGAAGAAGAACACCACGACGAGCAACGAGAACGCCGCGTGCAGCGACGGCATCGCGGCGACCGGGTTGGCCCAGTCGCGCCCCGTCTCCCAGGCGTGGACAAACGACTCCAGCCCGAGATGACGCCACCCGCGGCCCGTCGGACGGGCCACGGGCGGCAGCGCATCAAGACGGTTCCGCCGGTCGCCGCCGCCGGCCATCCACGGAGGTGCAGTGGGAACCACCACGAAGCTGACGCACGCGACGACCAGCACCGTTGCCAGACGGCGCATGAACCGCGCCCACTCGAGCCGGTTGGACAACCACAGCACGACGATCGCGGCCACCGGCAGTACGAAGTGCGTGTAGTACACCACCGACGCCACGACGTCGTACCAACGCACCACGTCAGGCGAGTAGAAGCGACGCTGCAGCCACACCGGCGGGTCGGTGCCAAGGAACAGCACACGATCGATGTTGCGCACCGACTCGACCTGCAACGGAAAGCCGAGGCGGTCCGCGGCCCCCCGCGTCTCCTCGTACGCCAACCACATCGCCGAATAGAGCACGAGATCCAATGCCAGCCGGCGCCATCGGTACCACGGTCGACCGACGTGACCCAGCACCAACAGGATGGTGACCGAGAGGACGACCGAGATGCGGTCGATGATGATCCCGTTGCGACGGAACCAGTACACGTACCCCGCCGCGTACAGCGCCACGAGCACGAGCCGCACCAGCCTCCACCGATCGGCAGGCACGAAGGCCGCAACACCAGGGCACGTGCGGTGCTCGGGGTCCGTCGCCGTGCGCTCGAGCGACGCCGTCGTCGACATGCTCGCGGACAGTACCGTCGACGCCGCGTCCCAATCCGAAAATGGTCAGCAACATTTCCGCAACTTCGCCCAGTCGGGCGGGCGCTGGCGCGCGCGTGCTCGGCGAATCGATGGGCGTACCGTGACTCACAGTGTGCCGCCGCCGTCCACCGCAACGAACGGTCCTCGCCGTGGCAGCCACCGTGTGCGCGGCGTGCGCCTCCGACGCTGCGACCGTCTCAGTGTGCCCGCCGAGCAGCTTCCGGTCCGAGCCGCCGCTCGTGATCGCGCACGCCGGTGGCGAGGGGCTCGGCCCGCCCAACACGATCATCGCGATGCGCCGCTCCCTCGATGCCGGCGCCGACGTGCTTGACGTCGACGTCCGGATGACCGCCGACGGGGTCATCGTCGGCGCCCACGATCGGGACGTCACATCCATCACCTCCGCCAACGGCAACGTCGATGAGCTGACATGGGCCCAGCTCCAGTCTCTCGACATGCGGGCCAGGTGGACCGGGGCACCCATCGACGAACCCGTGCGGATCGCATCGTTGGAGGAGATCCTCGTCGCCTTCCCCGAGGAACGTATCTCGATCGAGATCAAGCAGACCACGCCGCCGCTCGCCGAACCGTTGTGCGAGCTGCTGCGATCGACCGGCAGCATCGACCGCATCTACCTCAGCTCCAACGACGACACCGCCACGTACGCGGCTCAAGCTGAATGCCCGGCGGCGACCGTCATCACCACCACCTACCGTGACGTCGCCGCCATGCG
>DASUEW010000027.1:0-5866 GCA_036274875.1 Ilumatobacteraceae bacterium | reverse complement strand
GAGGAGCAGGGCATCGATCCATCGCTGATCTCGGGCACGATCCAGAACGATCTGCTCAAGGAGTACATCGCCCGCGGCACCTACGTGTACCCGCCGCGACCATCGATGCGGATCATCACCGACATCTTCCAGTACTGCTCGAAGAACATCCCGAAGTGGAACACGATCTCGATCTCCGGCTACCACATCCGTGAAGCGGGTTCGACCGCCGTGCAGGAGGTCGCCTTCACGCTCGCCAACGCGATCGCCTACGTGCAAGCTGCGATCGACGCCGGCATGGACGTCGACGACTTCGGGCCGCGGCTGTCCTTCTTCTGGAACGGCCACAACAACTTCTTCGAGGAGGTCGCCAAGTTCCGAGCGAGCCGGCGCATGTGGCACCGGATCATGACCGAACGGTTCGGCGCCAAGGACCCGCGCAGCGCGATGCTGCGATTCCACACCCAGACCGGCGGGTCGACGCTCACGGCTCAGCAGCCGATCAACAACGTCGTTCGGGTCTCGCTCCAGGCGTTGGCCGCGGTGCTCGGCGGAACGCAGAGCCTGCACACCAACGGCTACGACGAGGCGCTGTCGTTGCCGACCGAGGAGGCCGCCCGGCTGGCGTTGCGGACGCAGCAGATCATCGCCGCCGAGTCCGGCGTGGTCGACACGCCCGATCCACTTGCAGGGTCGTACTTCGTCGAATCGCTCACCGACGACGTCGAGCGGCTCGCCTGGGAGTACATCAATCGCATCGACGAGTTGGGCGGTGCCGTGGCGGCGATCGAGGCGCACTTCCAGATGGACGAGATCGAGCAGGCGGCTTACGAGTACGCCAAGTCGATCGACGACGACGAGCGGGTGATCGTCGGCCTCAACAAGTACGTGCTCGACGACGAGCCCGAGCCCAAGCTGCTGTCGGGCGATCCGGCCCTCGAGCGTGGCCAGTGCGAACGGCTCGCCGAGTTCAAGGCCGATCGCGACCCGTTGCACGTGCAGGCCGTTCTCGACGACGTCGTCGCCGCGGCGCGTGGTTCGCAGAACCTGATGTACCCGATGAAGGAGGCGCTGCGTGCCAACGCCACCCTCGGCGAGGTCAGCGATGCCCTTCGAGGAGTGTTCGGCCTCTACAAACCATGAGCCCCGGGAAGTCCTCGATGAGTTGGCTCGAGCAGTTCGCTGAGGTCGAGAACTGCTACCTCACGACCACCGGTCGGCGCTCGGGCAACGCCCACGAGATCGAGATCTGGTTCGGATCGCTGGACGGCACGTTGTACCTGATCTCGGGCAACGGTCCGACGGCTGACTGGTACCTCAACCTGATCGCCGAGCCGCTGGTGACCGTGCGCATCGACGCCGAGATCCGCAACGGCATCGCACGCGTCGTCACCGATCCTGACGAGCGCGAGCGCGTCGGCGACTTGATGGGCGCCAAGTACGTCTGGGGTGGTGATCCCGACATCGGCCTCACGTACCAGGCGTGGTGCTACGAAGTCCCGGCCGTCGCGATCGAGTTCTGACCCCCTGCGATCTCGTGAAGTTTCGGCGCCGTATGGGCGCCGAAACTTCACGAGATGGGTCAGTGGGCGACGGTCATCGCCCGGTCGACGTGCAGCAGGAACGGTGGGAGGAGTGCCGCAAGGTTCGAGAAGGGGAGCACGTCGGGATGCAGGTCGATGCCGAGCGTGTCGGTCATGAAGCGCCGGCGGGCCTGGATCCGTTCCCAGGCGTCCGGGAACGCGGCCGAGAACGAGGAGCGCAGCGACTCGTCGGCCAGGGCCACGCCGTCTTCGATGTTCGTCGTGAAGTAGGGCGTGCCGGTCGCCGGGATGATGTCGCACTGGAGCGCGGTGCCCGACCGGAGCTCGATCTTGGACCCCGGGAAGACGGGCGAGTTCACCCACTCGTCGAGGTGGAGCTGGTGGCCCGGGTTGAGGGAGATCCCGAAGAACGAGTCGCCGAGGTGGCGGTCGACGATGGCCTGCAGCTCGCCGCCGACCTGGCCGACGTGCAGCGCCCCGTACCAGTCGGCGACCGCCGCGAAGTACGGCGCGACGAGGCGTTCCACGTAGTCGTGGGCTCCGTCGGGCAGCTCTGACGGGTCCTCGACGACGAACCCCGCCCGGCAGTTGAGCGCCCCCCAGATCCCGAACGCGATCGTGAACGGGTCGCCCCGCTCGATCGGCCGGTCGCCGGGGCTCAGCAGCCCGAACCTCGCTCGCGGGCCGGCGGTGAGCATCAAGTGGCACGAGAGTGGCGAGCCTCCCCACTCGAGCAGCCGCACGCACTCCCGTTCGGTCATCCCGGGCTGCAGGCCACGCAGCACCCGGTTCACACCCGACGACGTCTGGCACGCGGACCACTCGAACGCCGCCAGCTGCTCGACCTCGTTGACGACGCGGAGCCCGTCGGCGGCGTCGATGAGCAGGTCGTTGGCGTTCTCGACCAGGCCGGTCGGTCCGCTGGCCCGTCTCAACTCGTCGACGAGGAACGCCGGGGCCTCGATCGTCTGGCGGCTCGAGTACGTCTTCCAGCCGACGACGCCGATCTGGCTGTTCCGCCCGATGCCCTCGTCGCTCAGGATCTCCCTCAACGGCCTCGATCGGTCTCGCGCCTGGCCGGGCAGGCTGAGGTCCTGGAACCGGACCGCGCGCATCGGCAACGGTGCCACCTCTCCCAGGCCGTAGCACTCGTTGCCGAGCAGGATCGCCGGGTCGCGCGTGACGCCGACGATGAGCACCGCCTCTTCGAACCGCGGGTCGAACCCGGTGAGATAGGCGATGTTCGCGCTGTGCTCCCGATCACCCCACACGACGACGTGGTCGTAGCCCCGTGCCGTCATCGCCGACCTGAGACGCTCCAGCCGGTCGGCGTAGATCGACACCGGCAGCAGTGGTTCGGTCACGGGCATGCCGAAGTCCGGCAACGTCACGTCGGCCAGCCGGGCCCGCCTGCTCTCTGTCATCGTCATGTGCTCAACCTCCGACAATACGACGGGCCACATACACGACGGGCCAACAATGGTCTTGCGAACGGGCCCACGACGGTTACGACGGGCTCGGCTGCCAGGGGATCGCCTCGGCCGTGCCGCGCTCGATCGTCACGAACTGGTCGGCACCGACCGTCATCCACGGCCCGGTCTCGCCATCGGGCCATTGAACACGGACCTCGGCCCGGTCCGCCTCTCCGACGCCCGCGTGGAGCCAACCGATCTGGCCGCCAGCGTGTCCGCCCCCGACCGTGATCTCACGCACGACCGTGCGCTCACCGACCCGTACCTCGACCCAGGAACCGACGGCGTCGACGTTGGGTGCCGGCTGGCGGAGCCGGACCGCGATCCAGTGGCCCATCGGCTCGGGTTGCTCGGCGTCGCCGTTGCCGACGTTGCGCCACACCGTGGCGCGCACGCGGCGGTTGACGACGACGAGGTCGAGCATCCCGTCGAGGTTGAGATCGACCAGCGCGGCACCGCGTGCCCGCTCGAAGCCGACGATGCCCGCTTCCTCCGCCCCCTCCACGAACGTGCCGTCCGACTGCCCGATGAGCAAGTTGCTCGGATCGCGGGTCGCGTTGCCGGTCTGGGCGTCGACGTTGCCCTTGCTGACGAACAGGTCGATGAAGCCGTCGTTGTTGACGTCGTCGAACTCGGGGTGCCAGGCGGTCGACGGGAGCACGTCGCCGCCGACGAACGGGCGCTGGGCGGTGACCCCACGTTCGAGCGCGATGTCTCCGTACGCGGGCTGGGTCGCGCCGTCGTCGAGCATCTGCAGCTTGTTGTCGCCCTGGCTCGTGAGGAACACCTCCGGGTAGCCGTCACCCGTGAGGTCCTGGCTGGCGATGCCCATGCCCCAGACCTGCAACGGGCGCCATCCGTCGGCCTCGGTGTACTCGCGAGGCGCGGCGCCGGGCGCGATCTCCCACAACTGCTCCTCACCCTCGCGGTAGTAGTGCCGGTCGTTCGAAACGCGCAGGTCGCGCTGGCCGGACCGGGCCCAGTCGCTGAACAGGATCGACAGAGCGCAGTACCCGGGGCTGAGCGCGATCGGCGACGCGTAGCCGTCGCCCGCCGTGGTCGGTCGCACGAGTTGGCTGTCGTCGCACCCAGTGCGGTCGGGTAGGAGGTAGTTGCCGAACGCCATCGTCGGGAGCACGTTCGAGCCCTCCCACGTCGCACTGAAGGCGACCGTCCACGCGTCGCCGCCGTCGACTCCGAGTAACTCGGTGGCCTCTTCGAAACGGCAGTCCCCGCGCCCGCGCAGGACGACGTTGCCGCCACGGCGCAAGACGGCGAGGTCGACCAGCCCATCGCTGTCGATGTCGAGGGGAAAGGCGCCGGTGACCGCCGTGAGGTCGGTGACGGGCGACAGCTGCCGTGCGAAGCGGAGTGCCCCGCCCACCGGGCTCTGGTTGCGATACAGCGCGGCGGGCTCCGTCCCGCCCGCGAGGAACAGCTCGGCGCGCCCGTCGTCATCGCAGTCGAACGCCGCCACGCCGCCGCCCACGAAGAACTCGAACTCCCCGTCGTAGGTGTGGTCGATGCCGGACCCTGCCGTCTCGTCGACGAACCGCGGCGGCTCCCCCGCGGTCGAATCTGATCGGTCGCTGCGCCACGCCGCAACCCCGAGCGCGATCCCCGTGCCGACCGTCGCGACCGCGACCACCCCGACGAGCGTCCATCGGGATCGCCGGCGTCGGGTGTGGCGCACCCCGTCGTTGGCCGCGAGGGCCGGCTCGTCGGGCACCGAGGGATTGAACCACACATCGACCGCGCATGGTCGTAGAGTGCGGCCGACGAACGAGGCCGTTGCGGGGAGACGATGTGACCAGCCGGACGCTCACGCTCGGCGGGAGCACGTATCCCGTGATCCTGCCGAACATCCGCGATCCGCGGCTGAACGTGGCAGCCGTCATCATCACGATCCACGTCCTCGGTCAGGTCGGGCTGCGCTTTCAGGTCAGCGTGCCGCAGATCCTGGCCTCGATCCTGACGTGCGCGATCCTCGAAGTGGCGCTCACGTTCCGCAGGACCCGGTCGTTCGTGTGGCCGGCCAGCGCGATGCTGACCGGCAGCGGCGTGGCGCTCATCCTTCGCGTTCCCGATACGCCTCTCGACGACACCTGGACCACCCACGCGTGGTACGTGTTCGCGGGCGTCGGCGCCTTCTCGCTCCTGACGAAGTACGTCATCCGGTTTCGCGGCACGCACGTGTTCAACCCGTCGAACATCGGATTGGTGGTCGTGTTCATCGTCTTGGGCAGCACGCGCGTCGAACCACTCGACTTCTGGTGGGCACCACTCGACAGCTGGATGATCATCGCCTACGCGGTCATCCTGGTGGGCGGGTTGCTGATCACCAGGCGGCTGCATCTGCTCGCCGCGGCGGTGACGTTCTGGACCGCTCTCGCGGTCGGAGTCGGCCTCCTCGCCGTCTCCGGACACTGCATGACCGCGCGCTGGGCGTTTGCACCCGTCTGCGGGTTCGACTACTGGCGCGTGATCGTCACCTCCCCGGAAGTGATGATCTTCCTGTTCTTCATGATCACCGACCCGAAGACGGTCCCTGCCGGACGTATCGGTCGCGTGGTGTTCGGACTGCTCGTCGCGGTGGTCAGCACGCTCCTGATGGCGCCGCAGTCCGATGAGTTCGGCACCAAGGTCGCCTTGCTCGGTGGCCTCGTCATCGTGTGCGCGGGTCGTCCGCTCATCGACCGACTGGTCGCCGAACCGGCGTCGGAGGCGGACGACCTCGGCCGGTTCGCCATCCGCCTGGTGACCGGTGGTGAAGCCGGCGCCGGGTTCCGCCCCAGGATCGGGCCCGTTGCGCTTCGGGTCGTGCTGATCGGGGCAACGGTCGCCGTCGTCGGGGTCGGAGTCGTCGCCGCC
>DASUEW010000026.1:0-7915 GCA_036274875.1 Ilumatobacteraceae bacterium | reverse complement strand
CAGCGCCGGCCGCGATCACCCGGCGGGGCTCGGGTAGTCGGGTGGGTCCTCCTCTGGCGGGGGCGTTTCGAAGATCGTCACCGACGAGTCCGGGTCGAACAGCCGCGACTCCGTCGGCCACGCCCCCGGCCGGAAGCGGGCGCCCCCGTCGGCGTACTGCCACATCCCGGTGCCGTCGCGGCGGATCTCGTCGGGTCCGGTCGCCGTCGGGTCCCACCAGATGAGCGTCGCGTCGTCGATGCCGTTGTAGTCGACGTACGGCCAGATGTCGGGGCCGCCCCACGACAGGTACGGCTGTGTCGTGGCGGGAATCGACTCGATGTCGTCCCGCAACGCCTGCGCCCAGGCCTCCCTCGTCAACTCCGGCCCGACGTCTTGGAGCACGGCGTAGAACACCCCCGGGAACGGGGCGAGCACGCCGATCTGGTCGGGCGCCGGCGGCGGCTCACCGTTGTACCACTGGTACAGGCGGTAGTAGCCGCTGTTCTCCGGGACGATGCGAGCGGCCAGGGCGGTAGTGCCGAAGGCGTGGGCCCACTGCTCCTGGTCGTATGTGCGGGCGAAGGCGGTCGTGTCGGTGAGGACCACGGCGGCCACGACCCACTCGGGGAAGAACTGTTGGGCCGTTGCCTCACGGGTGAAGTCGCGTGGGGCGATCGGATCGGTGCTCAACAACACGGTGGTCACGCCGGCGGCCTTGAACTTGGCGATCGCCTGTGACGCCGTCTGCTGGATCGACGAGGGGTCGAGCACGTAGGAGATCGTCTCGGCGACGTCCACGCCACCGGCGGCGAGTGTGGCGATGAGCTCGTCCGCTTGCGGTTTCGAGTTGGGGCTGGACTCGATGTACAACAAGCCGAAGACCCGCTCTGTCGCGCTCACGTCGTCGCCGCCGAACTCGGCCGGCTTGCCGGCGAGTTGCTTGAGGACCAACTCGGCGGTGTGGCTCTGCTTCTGACTGCCGCTGGCGTCGATGCCCCACATGAACGGTTCGCGCTCGGCGTACCAGTCGGGGGGCTGGGCCGGAGTGCACGCGAGGCACAGCACGCCCCGCGCCGCCAGTTCGTCGGCGAAGGCGCTGGTCAGATCCGGGCCATCCCACACCATGAACGGCTGGATGTCCTCGGCGATCCGAACCGCGTCGGCGCGTGCGGTCACCTCGTCGTTGGCGATGCCAGAGCTCACGTACGGGATCAGCTCGACGGAACGCCCGTACGTCTCGTAGTACGCCTCGAAGTAGTCGATCATGCCCCTGACGGTGTCGGCCTCCTGCTGGTTGGTCTCGTCGATCGACAGGGCGTCGGTGATGTAGCGGATGATGAAGTCGTCCTCGGGACCCTGGTAGAGCACGATCTTGATCGTTTCGCCCGTCACACCCTGGTCGGTCTCGCCGCCGTTGTCGCCGGTGAACGGCGCGTAGCACTCGGCTGCGAAGTAGTCGACGACGGCCAGCCGCCCCGTCGTGGTGTCGCACCGGTCGCCCCACTCGACCTCGATGCCCGCCTCCGCGGCGTCGCTGAAGGGGAGCACGACGGGCACCTCGCCGGTCGGCGACGACGGACCGGAAGCGCTCGTCGTGGTCGCGATCGAACCGCCGGGGTCCGTCGGGAGTGGGTCGGTCGCCGGTATGGTCGCCCCGACGTCTGTCGCGACGGTCGGCGCGCTGTCGAGCGAAGCGAGCTCGTCCGGCGCATCGGCGTCTTCATCGAACAGCAGGACTCCGCCCACCACCAGCGCGAGAGTGACGAGCACTGCGACCGGCCCCCAGCGACGAAGGCTGCGACGTGCAGATGCGCCGCGGTCGGGCTGGTTGCTGGAGCTTGCCGGCATCATGGCTGGACCTCACTCGATCGTGATGGACTTGGTGATGGCGTCGTACCCGAACGGGCGACTGCGGCGACCGTCCGGCCGAGGTAGGACTCGATCACGGCGGGATGGGCGAGGACGTCGTGAGTCGCGCCGGCAGCGATGATCTGCCCACGGTCCATGGCAACGAGGCGATCGCTGATCTCGGTGAGGAACGGCAGGTCGTGGTCGATCACGAACAGGCTCGCGCCCATGTCGTCACGGAGCCGGCGCACGACTGGTGCGAGCGCTTCGACTTCGCGCTGGGCGATGCCGGCGGTCGGCTCGTCGAGCAGGATCACCGTCGGCCGGTGGGCGACGAGGCAGGCCAGGTCGACCACTCGCCGCGTCCCGGTCGACAGTTCCCGCACCACGTGATGACGGTACTGCGACAGACCCAGGAGCTCGACCAACTCCGAGGTGCGGCGGCTGATCGCCTCCTCGGAATCGAACGCTCGGGGGAGGTGGAGGGCGGCGGTCGCGACGCCGTGGATGTCGATCCAGCGGTGCTGCGCGACCGAGAGGTTCTCGCTCACCGTCAACTCGGGGAACAACCGGGCGCTCTGGAACGAGCGCCCGAGGCCTCGGTTCGCACGGGCGGGCGCGGAGAGGCTGCTGATGTCCGATCCGTGGAGCGCGATCTTCCCTCCGTCGGCTGGGGTGAGCCCCGAGATCAGATCGAACAACGTCGTCTTGCCAGCCCCGTTCGGGCCGATCAACCCGACGACCTCGCGTTCGCGCAGAACGAGGGAGACGTCGGCCACGGCCTGCACCCCGCCGAACCGCACATGGAGGCCGGTCACCTCGAGGACGACGTCGCTCGTAGAAACGACGTCGGGGGGTGGCACGTCTCCATCCCGGCGTGGTCGGCCGGCGCCAGCGGCTCCCGCCAGGAACACCGACCGCAGCAGGTCGGGCCGATCGAGAAGATCCCGCGTCGGGCCACTGAACCGGATCTCCCCGCGCTCCATGAAGTACGCGCGGTCGGCGATCTCGAGGGCGAGGTTCACGCTCTGCTCGACCACGATGACGGCGACACCGTCGTCGGCCAGCCGGCGTAGCACTGGCAGCATCTCGGCCACGACCACCGGGGCGAGGCCGAGCGAGAGCTCGTCGACGAGCAGGACCCGCGGCCGGCTCTCGAGGCACATCGCGAGGGCGAGCATCTGCTGCTGGCCGCCGGAGAGGTTGGCCGCCGGACTCTGCAAGAACCGCTCCAGGACGGGAAACATCTCGAGCGCGCCCGGCCGGTCGTGCGCCGTCGGGTCGTCGCTCGACGGTCCGGTCCTCGACCATGTCGCGAGCGCGAGGTTCTCGGCGACGGTGAGTCCTCCGAACACCCCGGCGCCGCCCGGGAGTTGGACCACGCCGAGGTTGGCGATCTCGTTCGGGGGAGCGTGCGTGATGTCGCGACCGTCGAGCACCACTGCGCCGCGATCGGCCTCGACGACACCGCTGATCGACTTGAGCAACGTGCTCTTGCCGGCTCCGTTGGTGCCGAGGAGCGCCACGATCTCGCCTTCGCGCAGGTCGAGGTCGACCCCGCGGATGATGGTGCGACCGCCGTAGCCGGCCTCGAGCCCGCGCACGAGCAACAGGTCGGACCGACCTTGGCGGCGTTCGTAGAGTGCCTCCGAGCGGGCCGCCGCGGCACCCCAGACCTGGGCCACGTCGGCGTCGATGATCCGGTGGACGCTGCGCAGGACGAGTGCGCCGACGACGAAGGCGGGCACCATCACGAGCATCCCGATCCGGATCGTCCATTGATCGGCGATCCACCCGATGAGGGGCAGGATCAGCAGGCCGGGGATGACCCACAGCGAGGCGACCGAGAATCCCGTCGCCCGCGCCCGCGGCGGGATGGCGAACGACAACGCGGTGAGGATGCCCGGAGCCACGACGGCGAACAGGGCCGAGATCGCGCAGTTGAGGACGACCGCGACGACGAGGTTCGGCGAGAGCGCGAACAGTGCCGAGCACGCGGCGGCGGCGATCGCGATCGTGGAGATGAACCGGATCAGGCCGGCGAGGTCGGCGGCGAACCGCCTCGTCGCGATCCTGGCGCCGGCGACGAGACCGACCAGCTGGAACGGCTCGGCGATCGCCGCCGCGACGCCGCGCGCCCGCTCGTCGAGATCGAACTCCTGCTCGTAGAGCAGCGAGGCGAGGGCGACGAAGCCGATCAGGCTGGCGGCGAGGAAGGGGAGTGACGCCCACAGCCGCCGCAGGGTCGGGATCCGCTGCACGGTGCGCCAGCTCTCGGCGAACGATGGCGTCGTCTCCTCGGTCATCACGACGTCGGCGGTGGCGCCCATCGCCGCCCGCTCCCAATGCCCGCGCACCGGCTCGCGGAGGCGCAACGCGAGGAAGGCGAAGACGAGCGTCGGCGCGACGAACACGATGAACGGCGCCCGCCACCCGAACCGGAACGCCAGCAACCCGGCCACCAGTGGCCCGACGAACGCGCCGACGGCGTTGGCCGCCCGGTGGGTGCTGTACACGCGGCTGCGGGCCGCCATCGGGTAGTAGTCGGCGAGCAATGAGTTGTGGGTCGGGTCGATCACGGCCTTGCCGACGGCCGACCCCGAGCGGGCGATCCCGAGGATCCAGATCGTGGTCGCGAACCCGGTCAAGCCCGCGAACAGTGCCCAGCACACCGCGCCAGCGATCATCAAGGGCAGCCGCGGACGGCGGTCGGCGAGCTGCGCGATCGGCACCTGCAGCGCGAGCGCCGCGATCGACACGGCGGCGAGGAGGGTGAGCGTGGTCGTGAGGTCGAGGTCGAACGCGTCGCGGATCTCGGGGAGCAGGATCCCGAACGCGGTGCGGTCGAGCTCGTCGACGGCGTTGAGTCCGAACAGGATCACCAGCGGATAGACCGGCTCGCCACCGCAGATCTCGCGGAGCCACACTTCGGGGTGGCGCACATGGTCGGCGAATCGCGCGAGCGCGCTCATCGGCGATCCCCCAACCGGGCGACGAGCTGGTCGCGCAGGTGTGCGATCAGGCCGGCGAGCCCGCCGGGGAGGAGCATCAGGACGAGCAGCACGCCCGATGACGAGGCGAGGAACCGCCACTCATTGGCCGGCACGAACCACCGCACGCCCCACAAGAACAGCGCCCCGAGCACCGCCCCGGCCAACGATCCGAGGCCGCCGACGACGGACGCCACGAAGACGTCGAGGCTCTCACCCGCGTCGTAGCTGACGAGGTCGAAGCTCTGGTTGAGGTGCACGAACAGGCCACCGCCGACCCCTGCGACGCCACCCGCGATCGCGAATGCCGTGAGCTTGACCCTGACGGTGCCGATGGCGAACGCGGCCGCCGCCGGTTCGTTGTCACGCACGGCAATGATCGCCCGGCCGATGGCGCTGACGCGCAAGCGGCGGAGCACGACCGCGACGATCGCGAGCACGGCGAGCGAGTAGAAGTAGAACCGGTCCGAGTCGTCGACACTGAGCCGGCCGAACAGCGGAGGTCGTTCGATCCGGTCGCTCGGCACCCAGCCGAAGAACCGGTCGTTGAGCAGCCAGGCGGTCACCGTCAGGGCGAAGACGAGTGACGTGACGGCGAGATAGAGGCCCTGCAGGCGCAGCGCCGGGAGCCCAACTGCGAGCGCCGCGACAGCGCCCGCGGCCCCGCCCACGAGAAGGGCCAGCGTCAGATCGACGTGCCAGCGGCTCGTGCACGACGCCGACGTCGCGGCGCCGATCGCGAAGAACGCGACCTGGCCGAGCGAGATCTGACCTGCCCACCCCGACAGCACCACCAGTGAGACGCACACGAGGGCGAAGGCGACGACGGCGGTGGCCTTGATGATCTGGTCGACCCGCAACACCGCCGGCAACGCGAGCGCGCAACTGACCAGCACGATCCACGACGTCAGCCGGATCACCGTCCACCGACGGCGTGCTACGCCGAACGCGGTGACGGGGCGGATCTCCTCGGCGAGCCGCCACGACGACGTCTCCGACACGTCGGCACGTCCCACCTGGACGTGTCGAGCCAGCAACGTGACGAAGACCGCAGCACCGATGATCGGTGTGACGAGGAGCGGGCTCGACGCGTTCCACGAGACGCCGTACTCGAGGACGCCGAGGGAGATCGCGGTGAGGGCGATCGCCGGGAGGTCGCGGAGTTGTCCGATCGCGAGCGCGGCGATGGCCGGTACCAGCGCGGTCGCGCCGATCGCGGTTCCCCACGGAACACCGAGGATGCCGGCTCGCAGGAACAGGGCGAGGAACGAGAGCAGGCTGGCGACGACCCAGGTCAGCGTCGCCAGCCGACTGACCGGGATACCGAGCATCGCGGCCCGGTCGGATCGTTCCGCGGTGGCGCGGATCGCGATGCCGACCCGCGTGCGATCGAGGAAGATCGCCACCGCGGCCATCGCGAGTGGAGCGGCGACGAGCGCGATCAAGTCGTTGGCGCCGAGCACGAACGTGCCGATCGTGACCGTCGCGTCGAACGGCGCCGGGATCCGTTGCGATGTCGGTCGTTGGCCCCACCACCGTGGCATCAACAGCGCCCCGACCGCGAGCAGCTGCGTGATCCCGATCGTGGCGACGGTCAGCACCAGCCGAGACGCGTGACGGAACCGTCGGACGAACGCGAACTCCACGATCGCGCCCAACAGGATCGCTCCGAGCAGGCCGGCGACGAGGCCGACCCCCCATGGCCAACCCCAGAACACGACGAGGCCGATCACGAGCGAAACCGGGAGGAACCCGAGATCGGCCTGGGCGAAGTTGACGATGCGTGTCGAGCGGTAGACCAGTGCGAGGCCGATCGCGAGCAGCGCCGTCAGCATCCCGATCACGACGCCACGGACCCACGCACCGGCAGGGACGGGGAAGAAGATCAACTGGACGGTCGACAACCCGACGGCCGGTATCCATCGTGCCGCTCGCCCCGTCGTCGCGGCCCGGACGACCCGCGCGAGCCGTTCCCCCATGGACGGGCGAACGTAGCCGTCGCTCAGGCTGTGTTGCTCACCGTGGGTCGCTTACCGTGGCCCGGGCACCGGGCCGCTCCACTCACCGCGTTCGACGAGCACGTCACGGAGAACGGCCGGCCGGTCGGTCATGATGCCGTCGACACCGAGGTCGAGCAGCCGCCGCATCTCGTCGGCGTCGTCGATCGTCCACACGTGGACCTGGAGCCCGCGCCGGTGGGCGCCGCTCACGAACCGTTCGTCGACGAGTGTCACGCGACCCTGCTTCACCGGGACCTGCGCCGCAGCACCGCCGCCTGCCGTCCGGCCGAGGAAGCGGAGCGCCGCGATCTGCGCGGGACCCAGGCTCGTGCAGACGCCGGGTCCGAGTGCCCCGCGGAGTCGCCGCAGCCGTCGGTCGTCGAAGGCGCTGATGCAGACCCGCGGGCCACAGTTCGAGCGCTTGATCGCCGCGACCAGGGCATCGACCGCGGCGTTCGACTTGCAGTCGATGTTGAAGCGGGCGTCGGGGAACGCCTCGAGCAGGTCCTCCATCAACGGGATCGGTTCACGTCCGCCGACGCGTGCCGCCGACACGTCGGACCACGGCAGCTCGGTGATGATGCCGGGCCGGCCGCAGGTCCGGCTGAGGTCGGTGTCGTGGAACGCGACCAGCACGCCGTCGGCCGTGACGTGCACGTCGGTCTCGAGGTACGTGTAGCCGAGTTGGACCGCCCGCTCGAACGCGGGCAGCGTGTTCTCCGGCGCCTCGCTCGCTCCGCCCCGGTGGGCGAACGCGAGCGGCGCCGGCCAGTCCAGGAACGGGTTCGACGACGCCGGCACCCCATCAGTATCCCCCCAACCCGGTTCTGTCTGCTTCAGATGGCCCGGCGCTGCGTTTGAAGCAGACAGTTCGGGCGTTTCAGATGGAACGACCGGCGGCTTGCCAGTACTCGTCTTTGAGGAGGCGCTTGTAGAGCTTGCCGGTCGGATGGCGGGGGAGTGTGGGGCGGAAGTCGATGCTGCGCGGACACTTGACGTCGGCGAGCTGCGACCGGCAGAACGTGATCAGCTCCGACGCCAACGCCGCCGCCGTCGCATCGTCGGCCGGCATCTCGCGCGGCTCGACGACCGCTT
>DASUEW010000025.1:0-6551 GCA_036274875.1 Ilumatobacteraceae bacterium | reverse complement strand
GAACGACGAGGTACGAGGTTCAGTGCATGTCGCGGGCGGCGGCTGGCGCCGGCGTTTCGCCATCCGGCCTTGCCGCCCTCGTCATCGCCGTCACCGCCGTCGCCAGCGACGAGAACGTGACGAGCTGGGTGTACCGGATCGTGGCCGCGCTACTCGCGGCTTTGGCCGTGCTCACGGTACTGACCGGTGCTCGCACCCGGATCATCTGGTTCAAGGTGTGCCCGGTGCTTCTTACATCAACGGCCGTACTTCTCGTCACCGCAAGCGTCCTCTGACAAGACCCGAGACCGCGACGCGAGACCTCGCGTGTTAGCCATCCGACCAGATCGACGGTTCGGCGCCGCCCGTCCGAGACGTTGTCGGCGATCGAGGTGCACAAACGGAACTAACTCGGCATCGTGTCCAAATATGACGGGAGTAATCCGGTCTCGCCGCGTCCTCGATCGCCGGCTCTGCACAGTGCGCGGGCGCCGCCTTCCCGCAGTGCGACGGGCGAACAGCTCGTGATGCCTACAGCTCATCAAGCGCGTTGGACAAGAAGCGATTGCGTCGCTGCTCGAGCAGCTCACGGGTGAGGTCGGGTCGACCTTGGGCGCTGATGGTGCCCGCGAACCAGCCGACGTCGGGAGGCGTGCTCAAGGCGGCAACGACATCCCAGTAGGAGATGTCGTCGGCGCGTCGACCGGCTTCGGCCTCCCAGCCCGCGAGCACGTCGTCGGCGGCGTCGACGTCAAAGCACATGGCCGCGTCAAGGCGGAGCGCACCGAGGTCAACGCCGGCGGGCCCGATGCCGGCGCATTCCCAGTCGATCAACGCCGTCAGCCCGTCACCATCCCAGAGTGCGTTGCCCTGCCAGAGATCATCGTGCACGAAGCCCTCGTCGCAGCGCGGCCGGTAAGAGTCGCGTGCCTCGACAGCCCGCAGGAGCAACTCCTGAGCAGGGGCTTGGGCCCGGAGTCGATCGAAGTCCACTGGACCGATCGGACGGTCACGTCGAGGCAAGCGGGCTGCGGCGGGCACGGTGACGGCGTGGAGGGTTGCGGCTGCGGCGCCGAGGGCGCGCAACCGCTGCGGCGGCCGCTGTGGGGGGATCGCGCTGCTGCCCGGCATCATTTCCATCAGCAGCGCCGCCGGGTCACCCGAGAACTCCGTGGCCAGAACCCTCGGCACAGGGATGCCGCTCGTCGCCGCCACTTCGAGGCCGGCGTGCTCGACACGAAGCAGCGCGATGTCGTCGGCGGTGCCGACCCGCATCACCACCGACTGGGTACGGGTCTCGAGCAACCACGGTGATCCGCCGGCGCGCAGGCCCCGCACCGAGGTGATCCTGGCGCCGACGACGCCTTCAGCCCAGGTGATCAAGCGTGGGTCGACATCGACCATCCGGAGCAGGCTACGAGTCACCGCGTCGGCCCGCGGTCGGCCCACCGCTCCGTGTCAGTGGTGGACCGGTGGACGTGGTGGATGTCGGAGAGCACCCGTTCGCTGAGCGTCACGACTGATTGTCGATATCGCGCCGCGTTGCGGACGTAGGTCGCGGGTCGGCGGCGGCGGCGCTACATCGGCGTGCGGACGGTTCGACCGAGCCGAACCGCTAGCGGTGGGTCTCTCGCGGACCCGGGGGCCTCATCCTCAGCGCGGCTTGCCGGCGAGGAAGAGTTCGATCGCCTTGGTGATCCGTCTCTGACGGGTCTCGTCCGCCTTGGCCCCGTTGACCAGGTCGACGTGGTAGCGCTGGAGGCTGTTGGATAGTCCGTCGAAGAACCCGCGTGATCCCGGATGAGCGTCCAATGCGGCGGCGAAATCTGCGGGGATGTCGACAGCACGGGGCGTATCGGCGACGGTCAGCTTCACGCGGATCCGGTCACCGGCCTGAAGGCCGCTCGCCTTGCGCACCTGCGCGCTCACGCCGATCAGGTATCGGCCACCCATCACCGCGACTGTCGAGCGGTACTCGAACCCGTTGACATCGATGTGAACGGCAGGGCGGCGACCGGCTCCGAGTCGATCGATCACGCTTGCTGGCACTTCGATGCCGGCCTTGTTTCCTGAACCTTCTATCAATGTCTCGAACTCAGCACTGTTGGGTGCTCCGGCGCTCATCGAGGCCCTCCATTGGTCTTTGGGACGCGGGCCTGTGTTTCCAGTACTGGAGACGGTCCTCGTCGTGGTGGTCGGCCCGCGATCAACCCAATGCCATCCGGGCGCGGGTGACGACCTCGTTGAGCACGCGGGTCGTCGCCGCAACGTCGTCGACCGAGAGGCCGTTCCAGATCGGAGCGGTCTCGGAGGTGATCGTGGCTTGGATGGAAGCGGTCAGTTCACGCCCGGCGGACGTGAGTCGCCCGTCGTCGAGCAGACCGCGATCGGTCAGCTCGCGGACGAGGTCGGCTGCGTCTGGGAGATGCGCACGGTCGACTACCGCGGCAGCGAGGCCATCGCCGTCGACGCCGCCGTCGAGCAGGTCGGCCAATCGCAGGGTCACCCACTGAGGTTCGGTAAGCCCTGTCCCTTCCAGGAAACGCAGCAGCAGGGCGTTGAGAGTCTTCTCGGTCTCGCCGATGAGCCGCGGGCCGAACGGAGTGGACATCGATGCCTCCATGGGAGATCGTTGGTCTACCCAACGATACACGTCGTTGGTACGACCAACAACTCCTAGACTCGGCTCGGTGTCAACGCTGAGACGGGTCGCGGGACGACCGACGTGGCTACTGAGCCGCGCCAACGCCCGGGCTCAGGCACTGCTGGCGGATGGCTTCGCCGCCGAGGGTGTCCGCGGCTATCACTTCCGATTGCTCGCCGCGCTCGACGAGTTTGGCCCCGCCAGCCAGGCCGATCTCGGACGGCGGACCGGCATCGACCGAAGCGACATCGTCGCCACCCTGAACGACCTGGTGGCGCGTGGACTCGCCCAACGCGAGCCCGACCCGCTGGACCGTCGTCGCAACGTCATCACCATGACAAAGCGCGGCGCGGTGGCGCTGCAGCGCTTCGACGCGGTGCTCGACGACGTCCAAGACGCCCTGCTCGGCCAGCTCACCCCGAACGAGCGAACGACCCTCGTGCGACTGCTCGCGAAACTCATCTGATCGACGTCGACGAGTCTTGAACGATGGCTCAGTGGTCACTCAGAGCCTGCGATCCAAGTACATCAGCGGCCCGCGTCGCGCCCGATGGGCCGGATGCCCACCACCATCGCGAGACTCCAACGAGGCGAGGTGATCCGGTCCCGTACTGTCAGTCGCGCCACCCAAGCATTGGGCCGGGATCGGATCGATACCGGGCCCCAGCATGACCGGACTCGGGCGCTCCACAGTGCGCGGTGACTCGGCCGTTCTCGATGAGTGTCGGGGTCTCTGTCGCGAACTGCCCAACGCCGGTCGGGTATGGATACTCACGCCGGTCGAGTCGCTCACATTTTTCTCGGGTGGACTGGTGCCGGCGTAGCGTGCGCGCGAGGCCGCGCGGTCCGCGAGCGGCCTCGTGGCGCCTCGAAGTTCGTCGACGAAAGGGACGTCTCATGGCTCAGCTCGATCAAGCCGACATCGCCGACACGGTCGCCGCGGAGGTCGCCGATCTCTCGGCCCTCGGCTCCTGCGTCACCCGGCACGAGCTGGACGAGCTCACCGCGCTCATCGCGTCGCGCGATGATCGCTCGCTGGACCGGGTCGAGCTGGCGTTCACCGGCGAGACGCTCGGCACGGTGCCGCGCTGCACGCCCCACGACGTCACCCGTGCTGTCGAGCGCTCCCGTGAGGCGCAGGCGTCGTGGGTACGGCGCCCGGTGCGCGAGCGGGCGCGCGTCGCGCTGCGCTTCCACGACCTCGTCCTCGCCCGCCAGCGCGAGATCCTCGACATCGTGCAGCTCGAGTCGGGCAAGGCTCGCCGCCACGCGCTCGAAGAGGTGCTCGACGTGGCCGTCGTGGCCCGCTACTACGCACGTACCGCCGGTGAGCACCTCTCGACGCGCCGCCGCCGAGGCGCCGTACCTCTGCTCACCACAACCGTCGAGCACCACCACCCGAAGGGCGTGGTCGGCATCATCGCCCCGTGGAACTATCCGTTCACCCTGGGGATGAGCGACGCGCTGCCGGCGCTGCTGGCCGGCAATGGCGTGGTCATCAAGCCGGACGCGCAGACGCCGTACTCGTCATTGTGGGGCTACGCGCTGCTCGAGGAGGCCGGCCTCCCCGAAGGGCTCGCTCAGGTGGTCACGGGCTCGGGTCGGGAGCTCGGCACGCCGCTGATCGAGGGATGTGACTACCTGATGTTCACGGGTAGCACCGCCACGGGACGGATCGTGGCCCGCCAGGCGGCCGAGCGATTGATCGACTGCTCGATGGAGCTCGGGGGCAAGAACGCGCTCGTGGTGCTGGCCGACGCCAACGTCGACCGCACAGTGAGCGGAATCATCCGCGCCGCGTTCTCCAACGGCGGTCAGCTGTGCATCTCGGCGGAGCGCGTCTACGTGGAGGAGCAGTTGTGGGACGCGCTGGTCCCCCGGCTCGTCGACGCGGTACGAGCCATGCGAGTGGGTGCGGGACTGCGCTGGGACGTCGACATGGGCTCCCTCGTCTCGGCGAGCCAGCTCACTGCCGTCGCCGCCCACGTCGCCGACGCCGTCGCCAAGGGCGCGCGCGTGCTCGTCGGTGGACGGGCCCGACCCGATCTCGGCCCGTACTTCTACGAGCCGACGCTGCTCACCGACGTCACCCCCGAGATGGAACTGTTCGAGGAGGAGACGTTCGGCCCAGTGGCCGCCGTGACCAAGGTGTCGAGCGCCGAGGAGGCCATCGAGCGGGCCAACTCGAGCCCGTACGGGCTGAACTTCAGCATCTGGACCCGCGACACCCGGCGGGGTCGCCACCTGGCCACGCGGCTGCAGGCCGGCACGGTGAACGTCAACGAGGGCTACGCCGCGACATGGGCGTCAGTCGACGCGCCGATGGGCGGTTTCAAGGACTCCGGCATCGGCCGACGGCACGGCGCCGAGGGCATCCTCAAGTACACCGAGACACAGACGGTGGCTGTCCAGCGGCTGCTGCCGATCGCCGCACCACCGCAGGCCGACGGCGCCCGGTTCGCCTGGCTGGCGACCCAAGCCCTACGAGCGGTCCGACGCGTGCCCGGCCTCAAGTAGCCACACCGACAGGGAGCACTCTCCATGACCAACGTGAACGGACGCATCTGCCTCGTGACCGGGGCGGCGAGCGGCATCGGAAGGCTGCTGTCCCTGGAGCTCGCCGATCGGGGTGCTCGCCTGGTCCTTTGGGACATGGACGCGGACCGCCTCGACACCGTCGTCGACGAGGTTCGCGCGCGCGGCGGTGAGAAGGCGTTTGGGTTCCGGTGCGATGTGACCGACCGGGCGATGGTCGAGCGCGTCGCCGACCATGTGCGCGCCGAGGTCGGCGACCCGATCGTCGTCGTCAACAACGCCGGCGTCGTGAGCGGCCACCGTCTGGTCGACCTTGCTCCCGAGCAGATCGAGCGCACCTTCGCCGTCAACGTGCTCGCGCTGTACTGGGTGACGAAGGCCTTCCTGCCGGCGATGCTCGCGTGCGGAGAGGGCCACGTCGTGACGGTCGCGTCGGCGGCCGGACTCGTCGGCGTCGCCAAGCAGACGGACTACTCCGCGAGCAAGCACGCAGCCGTTGGCTTCGACGAATCGCTGCGGATGGAGCTTCGCAGCATGGGATCGCGTGTGCGAACCACCGTCGTGTGCCCGTACTACATCGACACCGGGATGTTCGAGGGCGTGAAGACCAAGCGGCCGTTCCTGCTCCCGATCCTGAAACAGGACAAGGTCGCCCGCAAGATCGCGTGCGCGATCGAGCGTGACCGGCGCACCGTGATACTGCCCCCGTTCATCCGGCTCCTCCCGGTCACCCGCGTGCTACCAGTCACGCTGTTCGACCGCCTCACGGACCTCTTCGGCGTCAACCAGTCGATGGACGAATTCGTCGGTCGCGCCGTCGAACGCGCCGAGCCTGCGCAACGCGCGAGTTGACGGGGCAAGTCGAGAAGACCTGCCGTCGTCGACGTGAGCTCTGGCGGTGGACGGTCTCAGCTCGCGTCGTCGGTGATCTCCGTGGGAAGGATGAGGCCGAAGTTCGTGGCGTGGTCGGGGTGAAGCCCCTCGAGCATCTCCTCCCGCGCGTGCTCGTCGACGTGGGCCGGGATGACACGGTGCACGTTCGGTCCCTCGTGGGCGACGGGTACGTCGATTCCGAAGTTCGTGGTGTGGTGCTCCTGCTCGGTGATGGGCATTGGTCCCTCCTCTCTCGTGCGGGCACCCCAAGGTGCACGTTCACGGTCGCGCCGCCGCTCATCGGTTCATAGGGCCGATCGGCCCCGATGACCGGGCGCAGGTCGCGGGCGTTGAGCCCGGTTCGACACATCTACGACACTCAACGAGGTGCTCAGGGCCCCTTCGTGAGACGCCGACGTCACTCGGCTCGTACCGCATGCGCGCAGTAGGGTCACCCTGGGAGATGCCAAACCTGCACCAGCGACGGGTCCTCCCAGCTGTCGGGCTCAGTCCCCTCGAC
>DASUEW010000024.1:0-3969 GCA_036274875.1 Ilumatobacteraceae bacterium | reverse complement strand
CGCCTGTCCCGGCCGGCCACATCATCGGGGTCACGTCGAGCGCGAGCTGCGAGCCGATCTGGTCGAGCAGCTCGAACGGCGAGAGGCTCTCGCGATCGATCTTGTTGATGAACGTGATGATCGGGATGTTGCGCAGCCGGCAGACCTCGAAGAGCTTGAGCGTCTGCGGCTCGATGCCCTTGGCGCTGTCGAGCACCATCACCACCGCGTCGACCGCGGCGAGCACTCGGTAGGTGTCCTCCGAGAAGTCACGGTGGCCCGGCGTGTCGAGCAGGTTCAGCACATGGTCACGAAATGGGAACTGCAGCGCGGTCGACGAGATCGAGATGCCGCGCTTCTGCTCCATCTCCATCCAGTCGCTGGTGGTCGACCGGCGTCCAGCCCGCGCCTTGACCGAACCCGCTTCACCGAGGGCGCCCGCGTACAGCAGGAACTTCTCGGTCAGCGTCGTCTTGCCCGCATCCGGGTGGCTGATGATGGCGAACGTGCGGCGCCGTCGCGTCTCGTTCGCGGTCACCAGGTCGAGGCTATCGACGCTCGACGGTCACGTTTCGGTGAGTGACCCGGTCGAGCGCCACTCACGATTCGGTGAGCGACCGACCGGTCGACGGTCACGTATCGGTGAGTGACCCGGTCGAGTGCCATGCGTCCTCGACTCGGTCGAGGCGACTCGTGGCCGACGATCGCAGCCGGCCGGCGACCTCGGTGACGACGAGGTTCAGGAGCGCGAGGGTTCCGACATGGCTGTCGAACGGCCCCACGGATCCCGCCGACAGCACGAACGTGCAGTCGGCCTTGGCGGCGATCGGCGAGAGATAGCTGTCGGTCAGCGCCGCGATCCACATCCCCCGTTCTCGCGCCGTCGCGGCGGCGTCGAGCACCCAACGGTCGTACCGCCTGACGTCGATCACCACGACGGTGGCCGACGTCGCCAGCAGGCTGATGTCTCGGCGAACGGCGACCTCGTTGCCACCGAGTCGGGCAACCGCCGGTCGCAGCAGCGCCAGCTCCTCGGTGAACTGGCGCGCGACACCGTCGGAGGCATCGCCGGAGAGCACCACCACGGCCGCGTCGAGATCGCAGAGTCGCGCGACCAACGTCGCCAGCGCCTCGCCGTCGACGTCGTCGAGCGTCGCTTGCACGTTGCCGAGCTCGGTAGCCAAGTGGCGCGCCATCGTGCCGTCACCGATCTCGTCTCGGATCCGGTCGGCGGCCGGACGGAGTTGGTGCAGGAGATCGCGTTGGACGGACGACTGGAGATCGGTGTAGCCGTCGAACCCGAGCTTGCCGGCGAGTCGGACGACGGTCGCCGCCCCGGCGCCGGCAGCCGATGCGAGGTCGGCAACCGTGCCGAAACCCACCGCCTGGGGCCGCGCCAGGATCACCTCGGCGACCCGCCGTTCGGCGGCCGTCAGCTCGTTGCCCGCGGCGCGGATGCGCTCGGCCACTTCCATCGTGGCGCGACGGTATCGCGACACCGACCTAACGCCGAGGGCGTCGACCTCCATACTTGTGACGTGGAGATGCCGCCTGCCCCCCGGTGCTCGTTCGCGAGCGACAACTTCGCGGGCGCACACCCGCGCGTCGTCGAGGCCGTTGCGGCAGCCAACACCGGACACGCCATGGCGTACGGCGCGGATGCCCACACGGCTGAGTGCGAAGCGCGATTCCGTGACCTGTTCGGTCCGACGGCACAGACATTCCTGGTGTTCACGGGCACGGGTGCCAACGTGCTCGCGCTGGCGACGATGCTGAAGCCGGCGCAGGCGATCGTGTGCACCAGCTGGTCGCACATCACGGTCGACGAGACGGGTGCCCCTGAGCGGATCCTCGGCACCAAGCTGATCGGCCTGCCGAGTGACGACGGCAAGGTCCGCCCGGAGCAACTCGACGAGCTCGCTCACCTGATCGGTGTCACCCACCACGCCCAGCCCGGTGTTGTCTCGCTGACGCAGAGCACCGAGCTCGGCACGATCTACACGGCGGACGAGACCGCGGCAGTGTGCGATGCCGCGCACCGGTTGGGGATGCTGGTGCACGTCGACGGCGCCCGGATCGCCAACGCCGTGGCGGCACTCGGCGGCACGGTCGCGACGCTGCGTTCACTCACGGTCGACGCCGGTGTCGACGTCCTCAGCTTCGGTGGAACCAAGAACGGGCTACTCGGTGGCGAGGCTGTGGTCTACCTGAACCCGGAGCTGGCCACAGCCGCCCGGTTCGTGCGCAAGCAGGTCACCCAGCTGGCGTCCAAGATGCGCTTCGTCGCAGCTCAGTTCAACGCGCTCATCGACGACGGCCTGTGGATCGAGTTGGCGACGCACGCCAACGAGATGGCCGCCCTCCTCCACCGCCGTACCGCCCACATCGAGACGGTCGAGCTCGGACCCGCCCCCGCGGTCAACAGCGTGTTCCCCCGTCTCCCACCGTCCGCGATCGAACCGTTGCGCGAGTGGTGCTTCTTCTGGGACTGGGATCTCAGCAGCCACCAGGTGCGTTGGATGACCGCGTGGGACACGACCGCCGACGACGTCGAGGTGTTCGCCGCGGGTGTGGCGAAGATCCTTGCAACGTGCAATTGACCACAGAATTGTCGACCGTTTAGTGTGCGGAGCGGGGGTGTTCGGGTAGGTACGGTCGAGCAGGGGGCTTCGATGGTTGCAGTGGAGATCGTCAGCACACGGCAGCAGACCGACGACGATTGGATGCGGGACGCTGCGTGTAAGGGCCTGACCCACCTGTTCTTCCCCTCCCCCGCCGAGCGCCCCCAAGCGCGTGAGCGCCGCGAGGCGACCGCCCGCCAGGTCTGCCGCGGCTGTGCCGTGAACGCGATCTGCCGAGATTTCGCCAGGTCGCAGCACGAGTACGGGTTCTGGGGTGGCGAGAGCGAGGACGAGCGCCACGCCGCCGGCTATCGCCTGATCGCCCCGATCGGCGTGCGCGCCCGCTCCGCGGGCTGATCCCACCGTCGACGGACGGCGCCGATGTTCGACGTGTGCGTCGTCGGCAGCGCCAACCTCGACCTGGTGGCCACGGCTGCCCACGCGCCAGCTCCCGGCGAGACCGTCCTCGGCCACTCGTATGCCGAACATCCAGGGGGAAAAGGTCTGAACCAGGCCGTCGCGGCCGCCCGCTCCGGCGCCACCACCGCGTTCCTCGGCGCGCTCGGCACCGACGCCGCCGCTGAGCGGCTGCGCCACGTCCTCGAGCTCGACGGCATCGACCACACTGGGGTGCGCGTCATCGACGGCCTGCCGACCGGTCGCGCTCTGATCACCGTCGCCGACGACGGCGAGAACTCGATCGTCGTCGTACCGGGTGCAAACGCGGCCGTCGTCGTCGACTCGATGCCATCCGCCGGGGTCGTGCTCGCGCAACTCGAGATCCCGCTCGAGGTCGTCGTCGAGGCGTTCCGCCTGGCCAAGGCGTCCGGCGCCACCACCGTGCTCAACCCCGCTCCCGCGGCCGCGCTCCCCGACACGCTGTTGACACTCACCGACATCGTGATTCCCAACCAGCACGAGGCGACGATGCTCGGAGGTCCGCAGCGCCTGCTCGAGCAGGGACCGCAGGCAGTGATCGTCACGCTCGGTGGGGATGGCGCGCAGTGGTTCTCGTCGACGGGAACGACGGCGATCCCTCCGCTGGTGGTGAACCCGGTGGACACCACGGCCGCCGGCGATGCGTTCTGCGGCGCCTTCTGCGCCCGCCTCGCGGTGGGTGATCGCATCGAAGCAGCGCTCTCGTGGGCGGCTGCGGCCGGGGCGCTCGCCACCACCCTGCCAGGAGCCGTGCCATCACTGCCCGACGCGGCGGCCATCCGAGCCGCGCTCGCTGATCGCGGTTGACCGCGCTCAATCGATGCGGCGCAGCCCGGCCCGGTACCTCAACGCTCGCGCCACATAGCTCTCCGACCCGTCGGTGATCTCGTCGGGGCGCGCCCGGCCGAGTTTGATCATCGCCGGGGCTCCG
>DASUEW010000023.1:0-5412 GCA_036274875.1 Ilumatobacteraceae bacterium | reverse complement strand
CGACGATCAGCGGCCGGCGTGCCGCAGAACCCGGTGCTGTCGTCAGGCGTCGGGTGTGTCGTCGCGGGTGGCGAGCACGAGGCAGAACGGGTGACCGGCCGGGTCGAGGTACACCCGGAAGCCCGTGCCCGGCTGCACCTCGGCCTTGCGGGCACCGAGCGCGAGCACCTGCGCCTCGCCGACGTCGAGATCGTCGACGTCGAAATCGAGGTGCAGCTGTTGCGGGTGTTCATCGCTTGGCCAGACCGGCGGCACGTGGCCGGGCGCGTATTGGACAGCGATGGTCGCTCCAACATCGCTCGTCAGCTGGGCCCACTCCTCATCGATGTGGCCGACCGTCCAGCCGGTGACCGCGGCGTAGAACGCGGCGAGCGCAGCGTGATCAGGAGCGTCGAGTGCGACCAGGCTGAACTTGGCGATCCCAGGCATCGCTCGAACGTATCTGATCGAGTCGGCTCCCAGAACGCCGCATCGGGGAGCGTCTGGTCGCCGACTGGACCGATCGAGTCGGCTCACCGGCCGACGAAACGCGGATCGCGCTTTTCCAGGAACGCGGCGACGCCTTCACGGTGATCCTCGGTCCGGAACAGCTCGGAGAGGTTGGTGCTCACCCACCGACCGAGCTCGTCCCAGTCGGGGTCGAGGGCACGGCGGAGACCCTGCTTCAACCGTTGGACGGCGAGCGGTGGGTTCGAAGCGATCGCGTCCGCCACATCGAGCGCACTCGCCATCAGCTCGGAGTGCGGAACGACGCGCGAGACGAGCCGGATCCGCAACGCCTCGTCGGCGTCGACGAGCCGCCCCGTGAAGAGCAGGTCCGACGCGACCTCGCGGCCGACGAGCTGCGCCAGGCGACCGAGCCCGGCGACGTCGCAGCACAGGCCGCGCTTCACGAACAACTCACCGAAGCGGGCGCGCTCCGATGCGATGCGGATGTCGGCCATCAACGCCAGCTCCATCCCCCAGCCGACGGCGGCTCCGTTGACGGCCGCGATGACGGGCACGTCGGTGGTGAGCAGGGCCGCCGCGGCTGGCGTGAGACGCGGCTCGGCGGCCAGCCGCTCGGCGACCGCAGGACCGGCGGCCGCCATGATCTGCTTCACGTCGTCGCCCGAGCAGAACGCCGGATCGGTCCCGGTGACCACGAGGCATCGGGCCGTCGTCGACTCCACCGCCTGACGAAGCTCGGCGTAGGTGGTGTGGGTGAGCGCGTTGCGCGCCTCGGGCCGGTCGAGCGTGATGATGCCGACCTCGCCACGCGTCTCGTACGTCAGCTCGGAGTACACGCCGCCGAGCATGCCATGCCAACCCGGCGACCTGTCTGCTTCAGATGCCGCATCGCCGCCGGATGGAGCAGACAGGACCGTGGGGTCGCCGGACCTGTCTGCGCCAGATGAAGTGACGCGCCGAATGAAGCAGACAGAACCGTGGGGTCGGGGGAGGGGGAGGGGGAGGGGGCGGTGATCGTATATGATTTGGGCCGTCCTTGACACTTCGGCGCCAAATCATATACGATTCCCGGGCAGCCGCAGCGCTGTCGAACCAGTAGCAGGTGCGACCGTGAGCCAGGGGGGGTTCGAGTTGTCCGACGACATCGGCGTTTCGGGTGTCGGCAGGATCGCCGGATTCGCCCGTCGCCTCGGTGTCGGAAACGTGATGAGCAATCTGCTCTTCAGCTCGAGGTTCGTCACGATCTGGATCGCCGGCGCTCTGTTGCTGATCGTCTGTCGGATCATCGCCCCGAACACGTTGTCGTCGTCGTCTTGGGCCGCCCTGTTGCCGCTCGGCAGCATCGTCGCCGTCGTCGCCCTCGGGCAGATGCTGGTGATCATGATGGGTGGCATCGACCTGTCGATGGCGGCCACGATCTCGCTGCTCGCCAATGTCCTCGTCGGCGTCTCCGAGGGCTCCGACGACCGCCTCGTCTATGCGATGGTGATCGTGTTCGCCTGGGCGACGGTCATCGGTCTCGTCAACGGGCTGCTGGTGGCGGTCCTCGATCTCAACCCGCTCATCGTCACGCTCTCGACCGGGCTGATCCTGCTCGGTGTGACGTCTCAGTACCGGGTCGGTACGGCCAACAACTCGACCGTTCCCGATTCGTTGTCGGGCTTCGTGTTCGAGCGCCTGTTCGGCATCAGCAAGACGTTCTGGCTCGTGCTCCTGATGGCGCTGCTGATCGCCCTCGTGCTGCGTTCCACGGCCGTCGGGCGCCGGTTCCAGGCCGTCGGCGCCAACCGGCGGGCGGCGTGGATGGCGGGGATCCGAGTACGCCTGTACGTCATCGCCGCCTACGTCTTGGCGGCGCTGGCCGCCGGCCTGGCGGGCATCCTCGTCGGTGGCATCGTCGTCAGCCCTGGCGTCGACCCCGGTGCGTCGTACCTGCTCGGGCCGGTCGCGGCTGTGGTGCTCGGTGGCGCCGCCCTGTCCGGCGGCCTGGCCAGCGCGACGTCGACGTGGGCCGCGGCGTTCTTCGTCACCATTCTCAACCAGATGCTGCGGGTTCTCGGGATGGCGATCGCCTGGCAGAACGTCGTGTTCGGGCTGGCGATCATCTTGGGCATGGTGATCTCCGGCGACCGCATCGCCGATGTCGTCGGCCGCCTCCTCCTGCGGCCTGGGATCCGCAACCTCGTGGGTGATGCGGAGCCACCCGGGACCGACGACCCCGAACCCACCGCCGGCCGGTTTCCGGTCGGCCACGCCGCGGCCGCCGAGCACGGCTGATCCCGACCCTCGACCCCGACCTCGGCAGGGGCCGCAATCGACCACCGCATCGCCGGACGAACGCCAACAAAGGGGAGCACAGTGAAACGACACCACCGATCCAAGTTCAGGAGATTGCCGGTCGCCATCGCCGCGCTTTCCTCGTTCGCGCTGGTCGCAGCCGCGTGCGGCGACGACGACGATGCCGCGCCGGCTGACACCGGTGGCACGGAGGCGCCGGCCGGGACGGACGCGCCCGACGGGACGGATGCGCCAGCGGACACGGGCGCCCCCGCCGCTGGTGAGAACGAGTATGGCGGCACGCTCGCCGAGGGCGAGTTCGGTGAGAGCTACATCCCCGATCCCGACATCCTCGCCCAGGGACTCGGCGGAGGCGGCTCGCTTCCCGAAGAGGAGCGGGCGAGGAACGTCGCGCTGGCGACGATCGCCCGGGCGTCGATCCCCGTCGACGAGGATCTCGCCCTCAAGTGCTGGAACGAGAACGAGTGCGACACCGGCACCGGTGGCGAGCTCAAGGTCGGCCTGGCCGACGGTTTCGGTGGCAACATCGCTCGCCAGATCTTCAAGATGGAGTTCATCCTCCAGGCGTTGACCTACCCCGAGATCGGCCACATCGGCTACACCGACGCCAACCTCGACACCCAGAAGGCGATCTCCGACGTCCGCTCGTTCGCGGCGCAGGACTACGACGTGATCCTCAGCTTCCCCGACGCCGGCGAGGCGCTCGTGCCCGCGTATCGCGCGGCGACCGACGAAGGCGCGCAGGTGGTCACCTGGTCGTCCGGCAAGGTCGGCGAGCCTGGCACCGACTACCTGACCTACAGCGGAAGCGACATCTGCGCCCTCGGCCACGCGTGGGGCGAGAAGTTCACCGAGTTGCTCCCCGACGGTGGCGACATCGCCATCATCCTCGGCGCTCCCGGCAACCCGATCGACCCCGTGCACGAGCAGTGCCTCGAGGAATCGCTCGCCGACAACATCGAGATCGTGGCCAGGGAGGGCACCGCGTGGAGCCGCCAGGCATATCTCGAGGCCACGTCGGCCATCCTCGCCGAGCACGACGACCTCGACGGCCTCGTCGGTTCCTACGGCGACGCGTTCGTCGGGGCGATGCGTGCGTACGAGGCGGCCGGGAAGTCGATGGAGGGCCTCATCACGATGCACCAGTCCGACGACAACCCCTTCCTCTGCGCCTGGAAGGACGCCGGCGGCATCACGAAGTCCTACACCTACGTGGGTCTGCTGCTCGAGGGGCGCGCCGGGATGACCGCGGCGATGATGAAGATCGCCGGCTACGACGTGCCACCGCAGATCATCTTCGGTGTCCAACTCAAGGAGGTCACGAACGACTCCTGCCGCACGGACATCCCGCCCGACGGTTCGCCGTCGAGCCTCGTCCCACCCGAACTGCAGTCGAGGATGTTCCCCGAGTGATCGAATTCTCGACCCGCCGTTGAACCAGCGGGCCGAGTCCAAGGCACTGGCCGAGTCGCCCTCGGATCCCGTTCGACGGGTCCGAGGGCGTCGGCCTGGGTCAGAGCTGTTGCTGAGAGGAAGGAACCGGACTTGACGTTGGTTGGCCTGCACGGCGATCGTGAGGACTCGGACGAGAGCATGAAGACCAGCACGTCGCCGGCCAACCAGAGCAGCGGAGCCCCCATCGTGCTGTCGCTCCGGGGCATCTCGAAGCGCTACGGGCCGGTCCAGGCGAACAGGGACGTGTCGATCGAGGTCCATGCCGGCGAGATCCACGCCGTGCTCGGCGAGAACGGGTCCGGCAAGTCGACACTGCTCGGGATCGCCAGCGGCACTGTGGTACCCGACGAGGGCATCGTCGAGATCGCCGGGCAGCAGCTGACCTCGGCATCGGCGGCAGTGGCGATGCAACTCGGGCTCGGCATGGCCTATCAGACGATGACCGAGGTGATCGGCCTCAGCGTCGCCGAGAACCTGTTCCTCGCAGCCCCGCCGTCGGAGCGGCCGAAGTACGGTCAGATGGAGCCGTGGGCCGCCCAGAAGCTTCGCGACTACGAGCTCGACATCGCCGCGTCGGCGCCGGCGTCGAGCCTGTCGCTCGCCCAACGCCAGATGCTCGAGGTGGTGCAAGCGCTGCTCTCGAAGCCCAAGATCCTCCTGCTCGACGAGCCGACGACCGCCCTCGGGCACGCCGACGTCGAGCGACTGCACGACCTGATCCGCGCGCTCGCCGGTCAGGGCATCGGGATCGCCTACGTCAGCCACCGTCTTCCCGAGGTGCTCAGCGTCGCCCACCGCGTGACGGTGCTGCGTGACGGCGTACGCCAGGGCACGTTCGACGCCGCCGGCATGTCGGAGTCAGACGTCGTGGCGCTGATGATCGGGCGGCCACTCGAGCTGGCGTTCCCCGTGCCGCTCGGCGAGATCGGTGACGACGTCGTGCTCCAGGTCGGCAGGCTCCGTGGCCGGCGCTTCGGTCCGATCGATCTCGCGCTGCGGCGTGGCGAGATCGTCGGCATCGCGGGTGCCGAGGGCAACGGCCAGGTTCAGTTCCTGCGGGCGCTGGCCGGCGTCGAGTCGTCGAACGGCACCGTCCGGTGTCGCGGCAGAGCGGTCGACCTGCGGAGCCCGCCCGGACCGATGCGATCCGGCATCGTGCTGCTGAGCTCGAACCGCAAGGAGGAGTCGATCTTCACCGCCCTCGGTGTG
>DASUEW010000022.1:0-4815 GCA_036274875.1 Ilumatobacteraceae bacterium | reverse complement strand
CGGCGCCCTCGAGCATCCGGACTCGGTCGGTGCCGCAGTTGCCGCTCGCGCACTTGAACGGGATCCCGCACTCGTTCCGGATCGCGACGCGGAGGAGGTTGACCTCCTCACCCTCTGGAAACGTGACCACCTTGTCGGTGGTGTCGAAGCGGATGCTCGGCATCGAAGCGGCTCAGGCGAGCGCCGGCTCGGGGTTCTCCACATCCGCTTCGGGCGCGACGTAGGTGTCGTACAGCGCCTTGGTGTACGCGAACCGGGCTTCTGCGCCATGGCGGACGAGTTGCAGCGACCGCTGTTGCAGCTCCGGCGTAGTGGCGTGCTCGAGCACGATCTGGTAGCCGCGCTCGCCGTGGATCTCGTCGCTCGTGATGTGCAGGTCGAAGAACTCGGTCTCCTCCTCGGTGAAGCCATACTTCTCGAGCAGCACGGGGTACTGGCGGCGGTAGATCGACGGCACCTGCGACTCGAGACCGACCACGAGCGCCGCGGTGGCCACCGCGAAGTGCTCGCGCATCGCCGTCGCGTAGCACCACCCCTGCAGGCCGCGGGTGACGGCACACGCGTTGTCGATGTCCATCACACGCTCCCGCGTCGTGCCGCACGCCTCCGCGAAACGGATCAACAAGTCGGTGTGGCGGATGTCGCTGAGCTCCTCCTCGTACATGTTCTGCAGGAGGAAGTCCTTGGCATCGGTGGCGTGGTCCGGCGTGTTCGAGTAGATGTACCCGAGGTAGTCGGCGAACGGGCCGACGTAGTGGTAGTGGTTCTCCGCCCAGCGCGCGAAGTGCTCACGGCTCAGTTCGCCCTGCGCCCATGCCAGCGAGAACGATGCGTTCTTGGCCTCACGACCTTTGATCGCGGCCTCGAGGGCCTCGCGGAACTCGGGCTTGGAGAGCAGTTCGGCCATGGCTCGTCACCTTTCGTGCGACCGCGCTCGACGGCGATTCCCCCGTGCGCATCGGATGTCTGCGAGAGTATACAGTATACTTTGTCGGCGGCTCCTGCAAGACCCGCGGCGCGCGCGAGCACCCGGATCGGCCTCGAGGACCGCGATCGACCATGAGCACAACGATCGAGGTGTGAGATGAATGCGACTGAACGACCGCTGGACGATGCGGAGCGTTCCGTGCGCGAGTGGCTGCGCGGATGGGGCGCCGAGGTGGCTGCGGTCGACATCGCGGCTGCCCGCCAGCGGTTCGCGCTCGACCTCTCGGCGTTCGGCACGCGTGCGGACGTGGTGATCGGTCGCGACCAGGTCGAGCGGGAACAGTGGTCGCCAACGTGGCCGGCGATCGAGGACTTCGCGTTCCTCGTCGACGAGGCGCAGGTCGTGATGTCAGCCGACGGCCTGATGGCCGTGGTGGCGACTGGTTGGACGTCGACGGGCATCGACGAGAGGGGTGGCCGTTTCCCGCGCCCGGGTCGGGCCACGATCGTCCTGCGCCGCGGCGGACAGCAAGCAGACTGGATCGGCGTGCACACCCACTTCTCGCTCGCCCGCGGCGTACCCCAGACCACCCACGGCACGCGTCAGGCACGACGGTGAGCAAGCCGGTGACACCGTCGCTTGCCGGGTCGGCGGCAGCCGCGGCGGTGATGGCCGAGCAATGCACCGGACGCGGCCGCAACGGTGTGGTGTGCGCGGCTGCACCACTGGCCGCGCTGGTGGGCGCGGAGTGCCTGCGCGAGGGTGGCAACGCGTTCGACGCGGCGGTCTCTGCGGCGCTCGCCGAAACCGTCCTCCTCCCTCCGAAGTGCGGCCTCGGCGGTGACCTCGTCGCCATCGTGCGACGCGCCGGCGCGGATCGGCCCGAGGCCCTGATCGCCGTCGGCGGGGCGCCGTCGGGTCTGGCCTCGATCGCCACTGCCGGCGCGTGGCGCGACGTCGGGCCCAACTCGGTCGGTCCGCCCGCGGCGGCGGCCGGCTACCAGGCGCTCGCCGAGCTCGGCGCGCTCGGCCGCGAACGGCTCGCGGCGGAAGCGATCGACCTCGCTCGCAACGGGTTCCCATGGGCAGCGGTGTGCACCCGCCTGTCCGAGCAGTCCACCGCGCTCGTCGCCGAGATGAACCCCGACGGGTGCGCGTACTTCCCGAACGGGGCACCGATCGCGCCCGGTGCGCTGACGAAGCTGCCGGGGCTCGGCGACGTGCTCGCCGAGTGGGTGCGGCTCGGCGACCGGATGCTCGACGGTCCCGTCGGCGCGGCAATCGTCGACGCGGTGGCGGCGCGCGGCGGAGCACTCGATCATGCGAGCCTCGAGTTCGCGGTCGCCGAGTGGTCGCAATGCACGACGCGTACGATCGCCGACCGGCAGCTGTGGGCGACGCCCGCTCCGACCCACGGTCAGCTGCTGCTCGACGCCATCGACGCCACGCCGTCAGATGCGGGTGCGGTGTATCGCAGCCTGCTCGCAGCGATCGGCCGTGGACATGAGTCGCTCGCCGATCCGAGCGGCACGTCGATCGTCAGCGCCGGCGACCGGTTCGGCAACGTGGTGGTGATCGTGCACAGCAACTCGTACCCGCGCTTCGGAAGCGGGATCGTCGTGGCCGGCTACGACCTGGTGCTGGCCAATCGCGCCGGCAGGGGTTTCAGCCCGGTACCCGGCCACCCGAACTTCCCGACCGCCGGTCGGCGCCCGGCCACGACACTGCACGCCTGGGCGGTCAGTGGTCCCGACCGGAACGGCGTGCGCTTGATGGGCGGCACGCCGGGCGGCGCCAACCAGATCACGTGGAACGCACAATCGCTGACCCGAGTGCTCGACGGGTGCGACGAGCCGGGTGTCCTCGTGACGGCGCCGCTGTGGGAGTGGCTGCCCGACGACGGTGTGCGGATCGAGGCAGGGATGCCGGACACCGACGCCGGCGCGCTCCGCGCCGTCGCTCCTCGCGTGATCGCCACGTCACAGTGGGGATGCAAGAGCGCCCAACAGGTCGTGCGCATCCCCGACACCATCACCGACACCGGCGGCGTCTGGGTGGGAGCGGCCGACCCGCGCACTCAAGGCGCGGCGATCGGCGTGTGAGCCTCGTCGTCGGCGGGCCGCACCGGCCGGCAGAACCACACCAGCGAGAGTGGCGCGATCACACAGATCAGCACCGTCCAACGCAGCCCGATCGGGCTATTCCCGATGACCACACCAGCGAGCGCGCCGATGCCGATCTGCGCGCTGCGATAGGCGCCGAGCGCCAGCCCGTTGCCGCCGAACCGTTCGACGGCGAGCACGTTGGCGACTGGAAAGATCGAGCTCACGGTGCCGGCGAAGAGGGCCGCGATGCAGTACGTGACAACCCCTGCCGAGAGCGACACCCACAGCACGCCGGTCACCGAGAGCAGGACGCCGGTGCGGAGCACGCTCGCGCGCGGGCCGATACGGTCGGCGCTCGCGCCACCGACGAGCTTGGCCACGATCGAGACGATCCGGCCGACGGCGAGCAGGGCCGCGGCCCGGGCCTCCGACAATCCCCACACGTCGACCGCGTACGTGGCGAAGAACGCCAGCACTCCGTACTGCAGGATCGCGCCCACCGTGCCGACGATCGTCGGCAGCCCGAGCACGGCCCGCCACGGCAGCGACCACGGGGCGCCGCGCGGGGGCCGGTCGGTCGACATCGTCGACGTCACCACGAGCGCCGCGATCGCGAGTCCGGCGGCGATCCAGAACGGCACACGCCATCCGGCCGACGCACCGATGACTCCGAACAGCGCGGCAACCGCGAGTCCGATGCTGAACGCCACACCGTAGATCCCCATCGCGAAGCCACGCCGGGTTGCGCCGGCGAAGATCGCCACCGCCTGCAGGCCGGCCGGGAAGAACAACCCGGCGCCGGCGCCCAGCAACACCTGGGCGACGACGATGCCAGCGAACCCGTCGGCGAGCGCGGCCACGACGGCACCGCACGTGGTGACGATCGTGCCGCACCGGATCACGGTGATCGCCGACCACCTGCGCAGCGCCACTCCACTCACCATGTTGAACACCGCGATCGCCAGCGCCAGCACACCGAACGCCACGCCGCCTTGGCCCTCCGACAGGCCGAGCTCGTCCCGCGCGGTGGGGAACAACGGCGAGAGCAGCTGCTCGCCGACGGTCGCCGCGAAGTAGGTCCCGCACACGAGCGCCAACGCGCCCCAACGGGGCTGGCCCGTGGACATCTCGTATACAGTATCCACCGCGCCGGGAGAGCCGGCCTTGCTCCCCAAACCGACTGTTCCGCCAGACACTCCGAGCAGCCGTCTGCTCGGTTCACGAGCCGAAAGGACGCCACATGATCCAGCACAACCGACTGAGCCTCTTCGAGGCCGAGCTCGTCGCCGATGCCGCGATCGCCAAGGCCGACGAGCTCGGGATCGGTTCGGTCGTCGCGGTCTGCGACAACGCCGGCTGGCCGATCGTGGTCAAGCGACCGAACAACGCCAAGCCGACGAGCGTCGAGATCGCGGTCAACAAGGCGTTCACCGCCGCCTGCCACCGCCGACCCACGCACACCTACACCAACGCCCAGTCGGGAGGTGAGGCGTTCGGAATCATGAACATGCACGGTGGCCGGTTCGCGATCTTCGTCGGTGGCTGGCCGATCGAGGTCGACGGCGAGGTCGTCGGCGCGATCGGTGTGAGCGGCGGCCACACGAAAGAGGACATCGCCTGCTGCAAGGCCGGCGTGACGGCGATCCTGGAGCATCTCGGCGCGCCGGTCGACTTCACGAAGTGGGACAGCTGGTCGCCGCCGGCGGCCCAGTGATCGACTCGGCACGATGATCACGCCACCACGAGACGACGTCCGATGACGATCACGGTCAGCAACCGGAT
>DASUEW010000021.1:0-3853 GCA_036274875.1 Ilumatobacteraceae bacterium | reverse complement strand
TCCCTGCCGGTGCCCGCACCCCACCACCAAGCACCCCGACGGCCCACGAATAGACGGACGCACGCCCGCCGTCGTCGCCAATGCCCGCACCAGGGGCCAAAGCCCCGCCGCCACAGCATGTGTCATCACCGGAGACCTGGGCATTCGCCGGTGCGCCGTCGAGCGCCCCCATGAGCGCACACGCGAGGAGAATGGTCACAACTCGGCTGGACACTGATTCACATCCGAGGTCGGTTCGTAGGCAGTTGTCGCGTCGAGTCGCCACTGCGAATCATCGAGGGCGAGCTGGTCAGTCTGGATCGCTGAACCGGGAGTGTTGTTCGCGAGGGTCGCCGGGTTGTCCGGGCCGACGGGGCGGCTCGGGTCGACCGGTGGGCCGTACAGAACGCCGGTCAGACTCCAGCACGACACAACCTCGGCTGTCCTGCCGTCGTCGCCGACTGTGATCGACTCGATCACGTAGTAGCCGGGATCCTCCTCACCGACGTAGCGCCCCCGATCGACCAATGCCTGCATGGTGTTGATCATCCCCTCTTCCCCGCCGCTCCCCGGCACGAGCCATGACATGTCGCAGTTCAGCGGGGCGCGCAGGCACGCCCAGTAGCCGTCGTAGATCAACTGGTAGTCCGCCGCGATCTGCTCCTCGACCGTCGGGGGCGGCACCGTCGTGCTCGTCGTCGTGGTCGACGTCGAGGTTGTGGTGGTCGCGGCGGTGGCGGGTGGCTCCGTGGGGTCGGTGATGTCGATGTTCTCGGTGGTCGACGGCGCGGGCGTCGATTCCGAGGCCGCGGTGGTCGTCGGGTCGTCGGACGAGTCGTCATCGCTGCATGCACACAGGGCCGCGACGAGCACAACGACAGCCACCGTCGGCTTGTGCATTCGTCACCTCCTACCCCCTGTGTGCACGCAGATCGTAGAAGGGGAAACCAACGCGGCGCGACCGAGGGCTTGCGCCCGAATCGGGTCGTCAGTAGTAGGGCAGGTAGGCGTCGAGCTCCCAGGCGGCGATCGACTCGGGGTCCCACGTCTCGCCGGCGGCCTCCCAGCGGCTGAGCTCGTAGCGGCGCAGCGCGAGGTGCGTGCGCAGCACCTCGGATCCCATCGCTTCGGCCATCGCCGTGTCGCCTTCGAGCGCGTCGAGCGCCTCGGCGAGCGTGTGTGGGGTGTGCCGGTGCGTGTTCGGCTCGCTGTCGCCGTCACCGGCCTGTGGGTCCGGGCAGGCGGCCTCGCCCACGACGCCGAGCAAGGCGGCATTGAGCATCGCCGCCGCGGCGAGATACGGGTTGGCCGTGCCGCACGGCATCCGGTTCTCGATGCGGGTCGCGCCACCCCGCTCTCCGGGCACGCGGTACGTGCTGCTGCGGTTGTCGAGCCCCCAATTCGCCCAGTACCCGGCGATCAGACCTGGTCGCAGGCGCTTGTAGCTGTTGACCAGCGGCGCTGACCAGCCGGCGATGGCGTCGTGGTGCTCGATCAGGCCGGCGATGCTCTGGCGGGCGAGGTCGCTGAGCCCGTGCGGATCCGACGTGTCGAAGAATGCGTTCGGACCGCCGCCGCTCGGTGCCACCGAGAGGTTCACGTGGAGGCCGCTGCCGACCGTCATCGCGTCGGGCCGCCCCATGAAGCTCGCCCGATACCCGCGACCGGCGGCGACCTCACGCACCATTTCGCGGCACAGGAACGCACGGTCCGTGGCGTCGAGTGCCGGGCCGTAGCGCAGGTTGATCTCCATCTGACCGGGACTGAACTCGGCCATCACACCCTCGAGGCCGAGGTCCATCTCCTCGACGAGGTCGTAGTAGGTGATCAACAGACCGGTCGGGTCGCTGAACGGACCGGTGCCGTACACGCGGTGTGCGGGGCCGCTCGCCACGCGCCAACCACCCGGTGAGTCGGCGTCGGCCGTGAACACGTAGAACTCGAGCTCGTAGCCGAGGTGCGGCTCGAAGCCGATCGCCCGCCACGCGTCGACGGCGCGGACGAGGGCGTTGCGCGGGCAGATCGCGACCGGCGATTCGGCGAACGTGAGCGACGCGACGGCGACGTCGGTGTCGGCCTCCCAACCCGGCCGGCGGGTCGCCGGGATCGCGGTGGCGTTCATGTCGGGGTACCCGACGTCGCCGCTGGACCCGTCGACCGGCTGGATCACGCCATCAATCCCCATGACCAGTGTGGTGATGGCGTGGTGAGTGGGTTCGTCGATCCGGTGCTCCGGGATGTACCTCCCGTGCGCGAGGCCGTTCAGGTCGCACCACAACGTCCGCACGCGCCGATTCCCCATGGGCGCGCACGGTAGCAACCTTCCCGTTCTGTCTGCTTCAAACGAAGCCACGCGCCGAATGAAGCAGACAGTTCGGGATCTTCAGAGCGGGTGGAGGGCGCCGTCGGTGACGACGGGGTTGCCGTCGAGGGTGACGGTGCAGTGGCGCATCGGGAGGTCGAAGTGGCCGACGGCGAAGCGGCCGGCGACCTCGTTGGCGCCCGTCGAGTAGAGGAAGTTGCCGGCGAACGCACGCAGCTCGGTGCCGTTGGTGTCGGCCTTGTCGTACATCGCCAACGACTCCCATCGGCACGCCTCGTTGAGGCCCCACCCGACGTGGCTGACGGCGTACGCGTCGGCCTCGCCCCACGCCGCGAGGTACGACCCGAACAGCTCGGCGTCGAACCCGTCGCCCTCGATCGACTCGATGCGGTCGGCGACGACCGTGCAGTGGATCGAGGTGCGGACGTACTCCTTGAATGTCAGGTTGACGTCGCCCGGTGCGAGCACGAGCGTGCCGTTCACCGATCCCGCAGCGGGGAACGCGAGCACGAGCCCGCCCGGCCAGTGGGCGATGCCGCCACGGTCGGTGACCGTGCCGTCGGATCCGGCGCACATCGCACCCGCCAGCGAGATCGTCAGGTCGGTCCCGGCGGGTGACGAGACGTGCATGGTGTTCGCGGCGCGCAAGCGGGCCAGGTGGCTCCGAACACGGTCGCCGAGGCCCTTGTCGGACGCGACCCGCCCGAAGACCTCGGGGTGCTCGTTCGAGATCATCAACACCCGCGCCCCATCGGCGACGATCGCCCCCAGCTCCGGCGCGTGGAGCAAGCCCTCGACCGTGCAGTCGACGACGAACCCGGCGCTCGCACATGCTGCGATCGCGGCGCCGTGACCAGCCAGGGCGTGCGAAGCGCCTGTCGACCGCACGGGCACCGGCGAGCTGGCGGTCGGCGTCACGACTTCGACCACCGCTGGGCGTGCGCCGAGCTGTGTCAGCGCCGCGACGGACGTGTCGACGAGCACGCGCCGGCTGGCGCGCTCGCACAGCACGACCGCGACCTCACCCGGGGTGACGGCGCACGCCGCGAACTGGTCGGCGAACGTCGCCACGAGGCCCATGTCGGGCATCATGCCGGCGGCCCTTCCTCGACGAGGCCGAACCCGCCGAGTTGATCGAGGCACACCTCGACACTCCACGGCAGCATCGTGGCGCCGCACCGCGCGTCGCGGTACAAGCGTTCGAGCGGCTCGGGTTTCAGAAGCGCTCGGCCGCCGCCGACGCGCAATGCCAACGACGCCATCTCGGCCGCGCCGTCCATGACGGTGACGACCGCAGCCCACGCCCGACGAAGGTGCTCCGGCGAGGGATCGACGCCCGCCTCGTCGGCGGCCGCGTGTTGCACGGCTCGGGCCTGCTCGTACCGGAGTTGCAGCTCGGCCCATCCCTGTCGCTTGATCCGGTGGCCGGCGCGACCAGAACGCAGGAGGTACGACTGCGTCTCGTCGAGCACTCCACGCTGCAATCCGAGGTACGTGAACGACAAGGTCATGAAGAAGTGCGGCCACCGCGTGGCCGCCTGGTCGAAGCCG
>DASUEW010000020.1:0-4452 GCA_036274875.1 Ilumatobacteraceae bacterium | reverse complement strand
GCCTGGCGCTTGGCCACCTCGCCGACGAGCACCTCGCCGGCCTTCGAGAAGGCGACGACCGACGGCGTCGTGCGGGCGCCCTCGGCGTTGGGGATCACGACCGGATCGCCGGCTTCGAGCACGGCAACGACGGAGTTGGTGGTACCGAGGTCGATACCGACTGCCTTGGGCATGGTTGGACTTCTCCTGTGAGTGGTTGAGGCCAGGATAGGCGGCCCAACGGATCAGGACAACTGCCCAATCATAAAACTTGAGCCTTAGTGACTCAAGTTCGGGGTTCGAGGTTCTCGGGACCGAACGAGTCGGGCAGCAACTCCTCGATCGAGTAGCTCCTGCGCACCCCTTCCGGGCCGGCCGAGTGGATGACGGTCGCCGGCGTGGCGAACTCGCGGATCTTCTGGCGGCACCCGCCGCAACACGTGGAGAGCATGTCGCCGTCACACACGGTGAGCACGACCGCCAGCTCGCGCTCGCCGGCCGACACCATCGCCGCGATCGCGCTCGCCTCGGCACACCAGCCCTGCGGGTAGGCGGCGTTCTCGACGTTGCAGCCGACGTACACCCGACCCGTCGCCGATCGCACCGCCGCCCCGACTGGGAAGTGGGAGTAGGGAACGTGGGCGTTGGCCTGCACCGCGACGGCGGCGTCGAAGAGCTCCTGCACGTCTGCTCGCATGTCGCCCAGCGTACGGAGCGCGCGGATCGCGGCCGCGCTACCGTCGCCCGATGCGCATCGGACTCCTGGCCGCCGCCAGGATCACGCCGTTGGCCATCGTCGAGCCGGCGGCCCGGATCGAGGGCGTCGACGTGGTGGCCGTCGCCGCCCGCACACTCGAACGCGCGCAGGCGGTGGCCGACGAGTGGGGGGTGGAGCGCGCCTTCGGTTCGTATCAGGAGCTCGTCGACTCACCGGACGTCGACGCGATCTACATCGCGACTCCGGCCGCCCTCCATCTCCGGTGGACTCTGGCGTCGCTCGCCGCCGGCAAGCCGGTGCTGTGCGAGAAGCCCATCGCCGCCAACGCCGACGAGGCGCGCGTGATGGTCGCCGCGGCAGACGACGCAGGGCTCGTGCTCATGGAGGCGTTCCATTGGCGCTATCACCCGCTGGTCGGGCAGATGCGATACGTGCTCGACTCCGGCCAGCTCGGCACGATCGAGCGTGTCGAGGCGGCCTTCGAGCTTCCCGACGACGTCATCCCGCCTGGCGACATCCGGTGGGACATCACCATCGGGGGCGGAGCGCTGATGGACCTCGGCTGCTACCCCGTTCATTGGGTTCGGTGGGCGGTCGGCGCCGAGCCGGTCGTCGTGTCCGCCGAGGCCGACTGCCCGGTACCCGAGGTCGACGGACGGCTGTCGGCCGAGCTGCGATGGGAGTCGGGGATCACGGGCCGGATCCGGTGCTCGATGATCGAACCGAAAGGCTCGCCGAGCGTCCTGCGCCTCGACGTGTTCGGCAGCGACGGCCGGATGCTCGTGACCAACCCGATCGCGCCGCAGTCGGGCACGCACCTCGCGGTCGAGACGTCGGCCGGCACGGAAACGATCGACGTCGAGCGTTCGTCGACGTACGACCACCAGCTGGTCGCCTTCCGAGACGCCGTTGAGCACGGAGTCGTGCCACCCACCACGGGGGCCGAACCGATCGCCAACATGGTCGTGATCGACGCCTGCTACCGCGCCGCCGGGCTACGCCCCCGACCGTCGATCGGCTAGTACACCTCGGCCGACTCAGGCGGCCGACCCGAGCGCCGCGACCCGGTCACCCATCAGGTCGACGAAGTTGTCGTGGTAGAAGCGCTGGCGTACGACGTCGCTGGCATCGCCCAAGGAACGCTCGAATCGCTCGAACGGTTTGCGACCGCCTTCGACATGTGGGTAGTCCGACGAGAACAGGCAGATGTCAGGGCCGAGCTGTTCGGTGAGCCACCCGACGTCGTCCGTCGGGTAGGGAGTCGCCCGGATCTGGCGCTGCACGTACTCGGTCGGGCGCAGCTCGAGCGCCCGTAGCCGCTCCTCGTGACGGGCGAACGCCTCGAACGCCGACTCCATCTGGTGGATCCAGCTCGGGATCCACACCGCGCCGAGCTCGATCGCGCCGAGCCGGAGGCGCGGGAAGCGGTCGAGCACGCCGTCGAAGATCATCGTCGCCATGGTGAGCATCACCGGGTGCGGGATGCCCATGTAGTCGACGGAGCGGAAGTTCTCCTCGCCACCGTGGAAGTCGGCCGGGATCGGCAGACCGTTCAAGAAGTAGTCGTGGTTGAAGTGGTCGCCCTCGCCGCCGACGTGGAACACGACCGGGATCCCGGCGTCCTGGGCGGCGGCCCACACCGGGTCGAGCCCGAGGTGACTCGGTGAGTGACCCTTCGGGCATGCCGACGGCACGAGCAGGGCGGCGGCGCCCATGTCGATCGCCTCGCGCGCCATCGCCGCCGATGCGTCGAAATCAGCGAGTGGCACGTACAGCGTCGGCAGCAACCGGCGATCGACCGAGCAGAAGTCGATCATTCCCCGGTTGTGGGCGCGGGCGGCGTGGTAGACGAGTTCGGGTTGCGACTGCTCCCACGCTGCGAAGCGCCCGTTGTGGAACGTGTTGAACACGAGCTGGCTGGCGACGCCGAGCAGGTCGAGCGCGCGCGGCCGATCGTCGCGGATGAAGCTGCCGGTCGCGGCGAAGTTCTTGCGCGACATGATCTCGGCGTCCTCGGTGGCGCGGTACTCGTCGGACTCGTGCCACGCACGCACCCGTTCGATGTCGAGCGGGCTCCCGTCGCCGTCGGTCTCGTCGCGCGGGCCGATCCGCTCGCGCCACTCGGGATCGGCGTACTCGGCGAGCCACGTCGGCCATTCCATGATGTGGGCGTCGGCATCGTGCACGACCCGACCTTCGATGTAAGCCATGTCGCCCAGTCTCACACGGGAGTGATCGCGGCGACGATGGCTGCCACCTGATCGTCGATCGGTCCCGGCGCGAGGTGCACGTCGGGTTTCTCCGGCGCCTCGTAAGGGTCATCGACGCCGGTCAACCCGGTCAGTTCACCGGCCCGGGCGCGTGCGTAGAGACCCTTCGGATCGCGTTGCTCGCACACGTCGAGCGGGGTGTCGACGAACACCTCGACGAACGGCAGACCGGCGGTGACGTGGATCGCCCGCACCCGGTCGCGGTCGGCGCGATACGGCGAGATCACCGGCACGAGCACGACCAACCCGGCATCGGCCATCAGCCGCGCCACCTCACCGACGCGGCGGATGTTCTCGGATCGATCGACCGCCGAGAACCCGAGGTCGGCGTTGAGCCCGCGGCGAAGCTCATCGCCGTCGAGGATGGTGGCCGGCCGATCGGCGGCCAACAGCTGTTGCGCGACCGCAGAGGCGATCGTCGACTTGCCGGCACCCGAGAGGCCGGTGAACCAGACCGTCACACCCTGTCCGACCGCACGCTGCACGGCGTCGTCGCTCACGTCACCGATGTGGGTCGCGGATCATCCCGCCGGCGACTGTCTGGTTCGTCGCCTCGTCGATCAGCACGAAGCTGCCCGTCGCCCGGTTGCGGCGGTAGTCGTCGACGAACACGGGCTCGGTGGTGCGCAGGACGACCCGGCCGACCTCGTTCAGCGACAGGCTGTTGGCGTCCTGATCGCGGTGCATCGTGTTGATGTCGAGGCGGTAGCGCAGGTCGGTCACCATCGCCCGCACGGTTCGCGTGGTGTGTTTCAGCGCGTAGACCTTGCGCGGCGTCAGCGCCGACGACGAGTCCATCCAGCACACCATCGCTTCGAGATCTTGCGTCACGTGCGGTCGGTTGTTGGGCCGGCAGATCAGGTTGCCGCGGGAGACGTCGACATCGTCGGTGAGACGGATCGTCACCGCCATCGGCGGCCGGGCCTCGTCGACTGGTCCGTCGGCCGTGTCGATCGACTCGATCGTCGACCGGAAGCCGGACGGCAGCACGACCACGTCGTCGCCCGGTCGCAACACCCCGGCCGCGATCTGGCCGGCGTAGCCCCGGTAGTCGCGGTGCTCGGCGGTCTGCGGACGGATCACGTACTGCACCGGGAAGCGAACGTCGATCAGGTTCCTGTCGCTCGCGAAGTACACCGTCTCGAGGTGGTTGAGCAGCGTCGATCCCTCGTACCACGGCATGTTGGCGGAGCGGTCGACCACGTTGTCGCCGTCCAAGGCCGAGATCGGGATGAACGTGACGTCGTGGAGATCGAGACGGGCTGCGAACTCGGTGAAGTCGGCGCGGATCTGATGGAAGCGGGCGGGGTCGTGGTCGACGAGGTCCATCTTGTTGACGCAGATCACGAGGTGGGGCACGCCGAGCAGCGACACGAGCAGGCTGTGGCGGCGGGTCTGCTCGACGACACCGTGGCGGGCGTCGACGAGCACGATCGCCAGGTCGGCGGTCGACGCTCCTGTGATCATGTTGCGCGTGTACTGGAT
>DASUEW010000019.1:0-4610 GCA_036274875.1 Ilumatobacteraceae bacterium | reverse complement strand
GGTCGTGCCGTCAGCGGTCGTGTCACCGCTGCCCTCCGTGTCGCCGGTCTCGCCGCCCTCGTCGTCGTCGTCACCGCACGCGGCCAGGAAGGCCGCCGTGCCGACGACCCCGACGGCGCCGAACAACACCGACCGGCGGGTCACCTTGGGCAGGGCGGGACCTCGCGGCACGTCTGGGGTGTCATTGCCTGAGTCATTGCGAGTCATTCGTCGATCCTCCCTCTCGAGAACAGTGGTGGAACAGCCCGTCGAGTGTCGGGGCCGTGGCCGGGTCGGCCGGCGGCACGTCGATGACTGCGGCGGTCACGTTGCTCGACCCCGCGCACCCTGACATTCGGAGCTCCCCCTTCGGTCGTCACGACTCGGAATCCACTTGCCGTCCCCTGTGCGACCAGTCCGCAACGTACTCCGGGCGTCAGGTGCAAGGCAAGACCTTTGTTGACGTGGGCGTCAGGTGAATGACTGACCGGAGAATGGTCCAGCGGCCGGCTCAGGTGTTCAGATAGTTGAGCTTGGCGCCAGCGCGAGGCCAGGTCATCTTCATCAGCTTTCCCGTCGCCGAGATCGTGATGTAGGCCGTCGTCAAGTCGTCGCCGCCGAAGCAGATGTTCGTGGTGAGAATGTCGCCGGTCGGCACGAAATCGAGGAGCTCTCCAGCGGGAGACACGACGCTGATCCCGCCGTTCACGAGCGTCGCCACGCACACGTTCCCGTCGCCGTCGACCGCCAACGAATCGAGCAACTGGAACCCGGAGAAGCCGTACAAGCAGGCCGATGTGTCGACGATGCTGACCTCGGCCAGCTCGCCCGGCGCCACGATGTCGCGCTGCATGATCCGTCCCGTCCACGTCTCCGCCCAGTACAACTTCGAGCCGTCGGGCGACAGGCCGATCCCGTTCGGTTCATGAGCCGGGAACACGACCTCGCGGACTTCCGAGCCGTCTGCCTTGCCGTAGTAGATGCCCGTCAGGTGGGCGATGCGCTCTTCATCATCGGTCAGGCCGTGGTCGGTGAAGTAGAAGCCGTCATGGGCGTCGAACACCAGATCATTCGGGGCACGCAGCGGTCTGCCTGCGCATTCCGTGTACAGGTCGGTGACCTTGCCACTGTCCACATCGACGGTCTGGATGCGGCCACCGATGTAGCGGTCCTTGGTGACAGGACCGGGGAACGTCATCCCATCGAGTTGCGTCTCGGTGAAGCGGGCCCCGTTGTTGCACAGGTACACGAGCCCGCCAGGTCCGACGGCTGCCCCGTTCGGCCCGCCCGGGACCTCGGCGACCGTCTCTTTCGTTCCGTCGGGGTGGACCCGCGTCAGGCGCGGCCCGAACATCTCGACGAGCATGACCGTGCCGTCGGACATCGCGATCGGGCCTTCGGGAAAGGCGAGACCGCTGGTGACCTCAGTGAGCGTGGACATCGGTGCCTCCGGGTTCGTATGGCGGATCGTGTTGGCCGGCTGACGCACCGGGCCGTTCGGAGCGAGTCGGGGGTCCGACGCACGTGCCGGCGATCGGGTTCGAGCGCACGGGTGCCTTCGCGACGGACCCCCAGCCAGCCGCGCCCGCCATCCAACTTGCTGTTGACGCCCGTGTCAAGAGACCGAGCCGCCCAGCCAGCCATCTCCGAGCTGCAAGCGACCCATGGAACTCAAAGTTGACGATCGTGTCATATTCGGATACAACTCGGAGACGCCGATTGCCGGTCCGGCGACCGGACGATGGTTCGACTGGGGGAACGCCATGCAGGACTTCCGCGAGATCGGCGCCACGCTTCGCAACTGGGGGCGCTGGGGCGACGACGACGAGCGCGGCACTGTCAACCTGATCACCCCGGAGTGCGTCGTCGCCGCCAGCCAACTCGTCCGGAGAGGCGCGATCTTCGACCTCGGCATCCCGTTCGACGGCAACGGCCCGCAACCAGGCGGGCTGCGGATCAACCCGGTGCGGCTGATGTCGGAGACCGGCGCCCAGCAGGAGTTCCCAGGCGCGTTCCACTACGCCGACGACTACGTGTTCATGCCGCTGCAGTCGGCGTCGCAATGGGACGGACTCGCTCACGTCTTCTACGACGACCAGCTCTACAACGGGTTCCCGGCGAGCGATGTGGGCCCGCACGGCGCACTGCACTGTTCGATCGACAAGCTCGCCAAGGGGATCGTCGGCCGCGGTGTACTGCTCGACATCGCCCGTCTCAAGGGCGTCGCCTGGCTCGAGGCGGGCTACGTCATCACGCCCGACGACCTCGACGCGGCCGCCGAACGTCAGGGTGTCGAGATCCAGGCCGGCGACATCGTGCTCTTCCGAACGGGCTGGCGAACCATGTTCGTGGCCGAGAAGGACGCGGTGGCGTTCATGGCTGGGGAGCCGGGCCTCGGTCTCGCCTGCTGTCAGTGGATCCACGCCCACGACGTCGCAGTCGTCGCATCCGACAACTGGGCGATCGAAGTACTGCCGGGCGAGATCGACACCGAGCTGCTCCCGGTCCACATGGTGCTCATCCGCGACATGGGGGTGACGCTGGGCGAGATCCTCGATCTGGACGAGCTCGCCGACGATTGTGAAGCTGATGGGGTTTGGGAGTTCCTGGTCGCGGCCCCGCCGATCAAGTTCACGGCTGCAGTCGGGTCACCCATCAACCCGCTGGCGATCAAGTAGCGGACTGCTTCGAAGAGGGATGTGCAATGGACTTCGACATACCGGCGGACTTGGCGGAGTACCTCGTCGAGCTCGACGAGTTCATCGAGCGTGAGATCAAACCGCTCGAACAGGAGAACGACAACATCCGGTTCTTCGACCATCGTCGCGAGGACGCCCGCACCGACTGGGAGCGTGGCGGTCTGCCCAACGAGGAGTGGGAGGCGCTGCTCCGCGAGGCGCGCCGACGTGCCGACGCAGCCGGCCACTACCGCTATCCGTTCCCCAAGGAGTACGGCGGGAAGGAGGGCACGAACCTCGGGATGGCCGTGATCCGGGAGCACTTCGCCCGCAAGGGCCTCGGCCTTCACAACGACTTGCAGAACGAACACTCCATCGTCGGCAACAACGTCGGGCTGTTGTTGATGATCGAGCACGGCACCGACGCGCAGAAGGCGGACTGGATCGACGACCTCGCCGAGGGGCGCCGTGGGTTCGCGTTCGGAATCACTGAACCGCAGCACGGCTCCGACGCGACCCACATGGAGACCACGGCCGTTCGGGATGGCGAGGAATGGGTCATCAACGGCGAGAAGACGTGGAACACCGGCATCCACAGGGCCATGTACGACCTGATCTTCGCCCGCACCAGTGGCGCGGCGGGTGACGCGGCGGGGATCACCGCCTTCTTGGTGCCGGTGTCGAGCCCTGGTTTCGAGATCGTCGAGTTCCTGTGGACGTTCAACATGCCGACCGACCACGCCCACATCCGCCTCACGGATGTACGCGTCCCTGACGGCGCGATCTTCGGTGGCGAGGGACGCGGACTCGGCGTCGTCCAGCACTTCTTCAACGAGAACCGGATCCGCCAGGCCGCGTCCAGCCTCGGCGCCGCCCAGTTCTGCATCGACCAGGCGGTCGAGTACGCCAAGGTGCGGGCACCGTTCGGCAAGCCGCTCGCCACGAACCAGGCGATCCAGTTCCCGCTCGTCGAGCTCCACACGCAATGCGAGATGCTCAGGGCCCTCATCCACAAGACCGCATGGTCGATGGACAAGTACGGCGCGTTCTCGCAGTCAGAGCGGGTGTCGATGTGCAACTACTGGGCCAATCGGCTCTGCTGCGAGGCCGCTGACCGGGCGATGCAGGTCTTCGGCGGGCTCGGCTACTCGCGCCACACCCCGTTCGAGCACATCTACCGGCACCACCGCCGGTACCGCATCACCGAGGGCGCCGAGGAGATCCAGATGCGTCGCGTCGCCGGCTACATGTTCGGCTTCATGAGCCAGCGCGCTCCCAAAGGTGTGAGTGAGTGATGGTGCCGCCGGAAGCCGGCGATACGTAGCCTGCTGGCCGTGCCTGCCGACTGGCGTGAGACCGCTCGACGCCTCGGCGTGCGCCCCCTGTCCGCACGGTCGCTGGTGCTGTCGACCCTGCTCGGTTCGCACCCGCCACGATTGCCCGGCCCGGCGCTCGTCTCCGTTGGCGGGCTGTTCGACGTCGGGCCGGGCACGATGCGAACCGCGATCTCGCGCATGGTCGGCGATGGTGAGCTGATCGCTGTCGGCGGTGGGCAATTCGAGCTGGGTGCGGCGATGTTGGACCGCCGCCAGCGACTCGACGTCGGACGCGAGGGTCGACACGAGCCCTGGACGGGTGAGTGGTGGACAGCGATCGTGCTCGCCGAGCGGCGCGGTCTGGCCGAGCGGCGGCTGTTCCGCGCCGAGATGACGAAGCGCCTGATGGGGGAGCTGCGGCCCGACGTCTGGCTCCGCCCCGCCAACGTCGAGCGTCCCGTGGTCGGTGGCGACGTGCTCGTGGTGCGAGGCGCCATCGATCGCGACCCGGCAGAGTTGGCGCACACGCTGTGGGACCTCGATGAGCTGGCGGCGACCGCGCGCATGCTCTCGGTCGAAGCGGAAGCGGCGACGGCCGGCCTGGTCGCCGAGGATCGGACGGTGCTGCCCGAGTCGT
>DASUEW010000018.1:0-2445 GCA_036274875.1 Ilumatobacteraceae bacterium | reverse complement strand
ATGCCCTGCGCGAGCAGTGGCACGAGAAACTCGGCGGCGCGGTCGACCCTTACGAGGGTCTCGTCGACGCGTCGCGACTCGACCACGCGGCGCTGCGTGCCGAGCTCGGGTACCTTCCACCTGACGACGAGTGGGGACACCTGGTGTTCGGCCGCGGCACCGCGGATCAGCTCGCCGGGGTCGTGTCGCAGATCGTCGCCACGAAGATCCTCCTCGAACTGGCCCCGGAAGGTGCGCTGCACGGTGCCGTCGTGCGCTCGTACGCCACGGTGGCCGAGGAGGACAACGACGGTGGAGGGCCGCGTTTCCTGATGGGCACCACGCTGCGCGGGGCGCCACCCCACCTGGTACCCGACGTCGTCATCCTGACCGAGGGCACCGGCGACAACGAGAAGGGCGCGCTCGGCATCTACCGCGGCCAGCGCGGACGGATGCAGATCGAGGTGTCCGTCAACGGCCGCTCCTGCCACGGGTCGATGCCGCACCTCGGACTCAACCCACTCGAGTACGGGGGCGCGATCCTCGCCGACGCCGCGCGCCAGGCGACCACGGTCGGTTTCGGCGGTGACGATTTCCTCGGCCGCGGCACGCGGACCGCGTCGTGGTCGGCGCTCGAGACGCCGAGTGACTGCGCGGTGCCGGAACGGTTCACGTTCCGATTCGACCGCCGCCTCACCGCGGGCGAGACACCCGAGCAGGCCGTCGCCGAGATCGAAGGCCTCGACGCCGTGCGCGAGGCCCGCGACGCCGGCCTCAGGGTCGACGTCACGGTGCCGGTCTACGAGCAACCGACCCTCACGGGGTACGTGCCCGGCAACCGGCAGATCTACCCGAGCTGGGTCACGCCCGACGACCACCCGGCCATCCGCGCCGCGGTCGACGCCTACCGTGGCGTGGTCAGCCCGTACGTCGTCGAGCCGGTCGGCGGCGCGGCGGCCGGCGCCAGACGGCGCGAGCCGCGTGTCGATCGGTGGGTCTTCTCGACCGACGGTGTCGGATTCCCGGTGCCAGCCGAGGACGACACGATCGAGATCCCGGCGAGCAAGCGGTGGGTGTCCGACGGCCCGATGAAGCATCCTGCGATGTTCGGCATCGGAGCCGGTGTGGAGCAGAACACCCACCGCATCGGGGAGTGCGTCGACGAGCGCGAGCTCGAGCACGCGATCGCGGTGCTCGCCCGCTTCCCGAGCGTGTTCGCATCGACCTGACGTGCGCGTCGTCATCGCCCTCGGCGGCAACGCCCTCCTCGAGCGAGGCGACCGTCCGGACTCGGATATCCAGGAGCACAACATCGCGATCGCCTCTGCCGCGCTCGCGCCGCTGGCCAACGATCACGAGCTGATCGTCACCCACGGCAACGGACCGCAAGTCGGTGTGCTGGCCATCGAGTCGGCGCTGGACCGCGCGCTCAGCCGCCCGTTCCCGCTCGACGCGCTCGGGGCCGAGACGCAGGGCCTGATCGGGTACTGGCTCGTTCAGGAGCTCCAGAACCGGTTGCCCGAGCGCATCGTCGCGGCGCTGCTCACCCGAACTGTCGTCGACCCTGCCGACCCGGCGTTCGAGCTGCCGACGAAGTTCGTCGGCACGGTCTACGGCGCGACCGAAGCCGAAGCGCTCGCACGCGATCGTGGGTGGCACGTCGCCGCCGATGGCGACCGGTGGCGTCGCGTCGTCGCGTCGCCCGCGCCGATCCGGATCGTCGAGGGCGACGTGATCCGGCGTCTGGTTGACGCCGGAGTCGTCGTCGTGTGCGCCGGCGGCGGGGGCATCCCGGTGATGGTCCGACCGGACGGGAGTCTGCAGGGCGTCGAAGCGGTGATCGACAAGGACCACACCGCCGCCCTGCTCGCCGAGGAGATGGGCGCCGACGCGCTGATCGTCCTCACCGACGTCGACGGCGTGCTCCACCACCACGGAACGCCCGACGCCGAGCTGATCCGCGTCACGAGCCCGGCGGCGCTGCGCGCGATCTCGTTCCCGGCGGGGTCGATGGGTCCGAAGGTCAACGCGGTGTGCAGGTTCGTCGAGCGCACCGGAGGCTTTGCGGCCATCGGCCCGCTCGCCGACGCGGCGGCCGTGTTGGCCGGGGAACAAGGCACGATGGTGCGACCCGATTGAGTCGCGCCGGGCGTGATGTCGTCAGACCCGGACTCCAGGTCGGCGGTTGGTAGGTCCGGCGCCGGGTCGGTAGTGTTGCCCTCCGGGGTGGACGGGGAGCGACAAGGAGCGGTTGGCGGCATGAGGAAGTTTGGGCGGCTCAGCCGCGCATCTCGTACACAAGGTCGTCCACGCGGGCGCCGATTCGTCCACGTCGCGATCGCGGCGCTCGTGATGCCGGCCGTGACGTTGTGTCCATCCCCGGTCGCGCTCGCCGCGGAGGCACCAGGACTGGTCGCCGCCTACTCGTTCAACGACGGGGCCGGGCTGGAGGCGGCGGACGCGTCC
>DASUEW010000017.1:0-2373 GCA_036274875.1 Ilumatobacteraceae bacterium | reverse complement strand
GAACTCGACGTCGCGGACCCACAGCGACACGGACGACTTCGAGACACCGAGCTCGTTGGCGATGTCGGCAAGTGTCCATCCCTGGGCCCGCAGCTCTCGGGCCAGTTGCTGTTCCGCCACCTTGCCGCCGTACCCCATGCCGTCATCGTGACGACGGGGTGCGACAACGACAGCGTTAGCGACGTGTGCTACTCGGCCTCGAGGAACTCCCGGAGGCGATGCGAGCGCTGGGGGTGGCGCAACTTGGCAAGCGTCTTCGCCTCGATCTGGCGGATCCGCTCGCGGGTGACGCCGAACTGCTTGCCGACCTCCTCGAGCGTCTTGGCCTGGCCGCCGTCGAGCCCGAAACGCATCCGCACGATCTCCTGCTCGCGCTCGGAGAGCTCGCCGAGCACGTCCTCGACGGCCTCGGTCAGCATCGTCTTGGTGGCGGCGTCGGCCGGGCCGTCGGTCGAGGAGTCCTCGATGAAGTCACCGAGGTTCGATTCGTCCTCCTCGCCGACCGGCGAGTCGAGCGACAACGGGTCCTGCGAGATCCGCAACAGCTCGCGCACCCGCTCGGGTTCGAGCTGCAACTTGACCGCCAGCTCCTCGACGGTCGGCTCGCGCTCGAGCTCCTGGTGCATCTGGCGACGCATCCGGGTGAGGCGGTTCATGTGCTCGACCATGTGGACCGGGATCCGGATCGTGCGCGCCTGGTCGGCGATCGAGCGCGTGATCGCCTGGCGGATCCACCACGTCGCGTACGTCGAGAACTTGAAACCTTTCGTGTGATCGAACTTGTCGACCGCTCGCATCAGACCGAGGTTGCCCTCCTGGATCAGGTCGAGGAGCTGCATCCCGCGGCCCGAGTACCGCTTGGCGATGCTCACGACGAGGCGCAAGTTGGCCTGCGTCAGCTCGCTCTTGGCGCGCTGACCACGCTGTACCGCCCGCATCATGAGCCTGAGCTCGGCGGGATCGTCGACGCCCTCGTCGACCCGTTCGGCTGCGCGGTGCCCCTCCTCGATCAGCTGCGCCAGGCGCCGCTCGTCGTCGCCGGTGAGCAGGTCGACCTGACCGATCTCACGGAGGTACATGCGCACCCCGTCGGCCGTACTCGTGTCGACCCGCGGCGCGATCTTCTTGGCGCCGCGCCGGCGGCGCCGGCGACTGAGCAGGCGTTCCGCGTCCTCATCGTCGATCACCACCTCACGTCCCAGGCCAACCGGGGTCTCGTCGAGCGACTCGTCGATCTCCTCGTCGATCACGATCCCCTCGGCCGTGAGCGCCTCTTGCACCACCAGCAGCGCTTCGCTGGTCAGCTCGACGCTGCGCAGCACATGGCTGATCTCCTCGGCGGGGACCTCCCCCACGACCCGCCCGCGCACGACCAGCCGCTGCCACTCCTCCCGATCGACCCCACCGAGTGGTGGAACGACCGTGGAACCGTCGAGAGCATCGGCTCCCCCCATCAACGTCCTTCCGTTCGGCCCGCCAGCCAAACTAGCAACCAGTCCGCCGCATCGGCGGCGCGTTCCTGTACCCCCAGGTCCTCGAGTCGCAGACGGGCCTCGCGATCGTCGAGCTCGAGCGTCGGATCGTTCGTCGATGCAGTCCGGCCGAGCTCGCGGCGCACCGCGGCTGCGATCAGGTTGCGGGCCTCGGCCTCGGCATCGACGTCGAGATCGACCACGGCCGCCCGCTCGAGGACCTCGCGAGCCTCTGGATCGGCGTGCTGCAGGGCGGCGCCCAGGTCGCCGGAGCCGGCGGCGATGGCGAGGAACGCGCGGCGATACAGCTCGTCGGCGAAGAGTGACTCGACCATCCACGGCGCGATCGAATCCCAGTCCTGCACGAGCTGGGTGATCGCCACGAACTCGGCGTTCTCGCGTGGGCCGCGCCGCGATCGCGTGGCCGGCACGTGCACCTGAGGGCGACGCGAGCCCCGCTCGGCGAGCTGCACCAGATCGGCGACCGGCAGCCCGACCTGAGCCGCGACCTGGCCCGCATACAGCTTGCGCACGTTCGAGTTCGGGTGCTCGTTGATGACCGTCATCGCCGCCTCACCCAACCGCGCTCGCTGCTCCGGTGACTGTGGTGACTGACCAAGGAGCACTCGGTCGAGCCGGAAGCCGAGGAACGGCAGGGCCGACGCGACCGCAGCCGTGAGAGCTTCGGGGTCGGACTGCGCCAGATCCCCCGGATCCTTCCCGCCGGGCAGGCGCGCCACGCTGACTTCGACCTGGTACTTCTGCTCCCACTCGTAGAATCGCTCGGCCGCGCCCTGGCCGGCCGCGTCGGCGTCGAACGCCAGCACCAACCGGCTCGCGTAGCGCTTCAGCAGGCGGACGTGCTCTTCCGTGAACGCCGTCCCACACGTGGCGACGGCAC
>DASUEW010000016.1:0-2549 GCA_036274875.1 Ilumatobacteraceae bacterium | reverse complement strand
GCGCGTGGGATCCTCGCCCTGCGGGTAGGAGTTGAAGTGCCCGTAGTCGAAGGTCGTGACCTCCTCGCCGATCGTCGAGGCCAGGAACGAGCCGAGGCCGCTCGCGGTGATCGTCGGTGTGAGATCGGTGATCGAATCGTGATCGGTCGCGACGATGTTCTCGACGCCTTCCGCCGCGAACGAGAGAGCGCGCGTGGTGAGTGCGACCCGCGAGTCCGGGCTGTTCACCATGTGCACGTGGTAGTCGGACGAGATGAAGCCGGTGGTATCGAGCACGCGCGCGATCTGGGCGCTCACGTTGGTCGTCGAACCGGCCACGGTCGTGATCAGCTCCTTGTGTACGGAGTATTCGTCGCCGCGCGAGACCACCACCTGATAGCTACCCGGCTCGAGGTCGAACTCGGCCACGCCATTGGCGCCGGCGTAGGCGAGGCTCGCATAACCCGGCAGCAACCGGTCGGTCGGGTCGTAGAACATCCCCGTCTTGGTGTCCCCATTCGACTGCACCGACAGCACGAACATGGGATCCGGGCTCGGGTCGGAGTTCTTGATGGGATTGGAGTGCGCGGGGAAGCGGTAGTCGGTGATCGCCCCAACCACGCTGACGCGCGCCGGCACCGGGTCGCCGTTCTCGTCGGTGACGTCGACGTGCACGCGTCCACTGGCGGGCAGCGCGATGTTCATCTCCACCGAGCCGGCGGCCGGCACCACGGCGGTGCTGTAGACGGGCGTCAGCCCGCCGCCCTGGTACGGCACGCCGTCGAGGGATGCCGCCACGCCGTAGGTGCCAGCCGAAATCAGACTGCTGTAACAGCCCGCCGTGTCGGTCACGAAGTGCGAAGCCAGGTTCCCGATCTTGGGCGGAGTGCCCGAAAGCGGCCCGACCGCGACGCGCGCGCCCGGCGCCGGCGCGCCACCGACCGTGACGCATCCATGGATCGTCCCGGTGGTGAAGCCCTTGACCTCGGCCTCCATCGCGACACTGTTGGCAGCGCTGCCGTCGCCCACGCCGAAGTAGCTGAGGAAGGAGTTGGTGCCGTAGCCCGGCACGCCGAAGATCGCCGGAGCGTCACCGCCGAGCACGAAGATCAGGTTCTGGCTGTGCATCATGAAGCTCACACCCGACGTGCTGAACGAGCTGGACTGAAAGGGCCCCTCGCCGTCCACGCCGATGAACGGAATCGGGACCAGGCCGTAGTCGATACCCTGACTGGTGTCATACCCGAGATAGCCGAGGATCCGCGAGTCCCCACTCACCAACGGCTCACCGAGACCCATCCCCGACCCACTGCGGTTGTACTGCTCGAGCGTGCCCATGCCGTTGATGTAGTACCCGGCGTACTGGACGATGTCGTCGGGCGTGTTGTTGGTGATGAAGGTCTCCATCGCCACGTGACTCTTCTCGGGCTCCAGGCGGTACTCGGTACAGCCCTCGACGTCGTAGTCGCGGTCATCCGCTGCGGCGAGGAAGTTCGGCAGCACGAGCCCCAGCTCCGCCAGCTGCGACGACGGATTGATGTAGTCGTTCAGGTCGTCGGGCCCACAGGTGCGCAGGATGGCGGCCGTGCCGTCCTGTCCGTCGTTCACCACTTCGACGGTCTGGGCGTTGATCACGGTCTCGACGTTCACCGCGGGCTGCACTTCGAAGAACGCGTCGCGCCCCTCGCGCCCGACGACTTCGGCGTCGATCAGGTTGCCGCCGAACTGGCCGACGCTGTGCAGGTCGCGCTGGGCGACGTCCTGCACGACGAATCGGGCGACGCTGTTCTCGAGCAGCCAGTCGCCGATGCGGCTCTGGCCGAGCGGGCCCGTGATCAGCTCCGAGCTGCTGGTGATCTGGCGCAGGCGCGCTTTCGGCGGCAGATACGAGAACTGCACGGCCTGGGCCGATCGAGCCGTTCCGGTCGGCGACTGGCGCACCTTCACCAGTAGGTCGTTCACGTCGAGGAGCGGGCTCCCCGGCACGAGCGCGACGGTCCACACCGTCGGACCGCCGGTGAGCTGCGGCGTCAGATCGGTGCCGTTCATCTCGACCGTCAGCGTGGAGGGATCGGCGGCGGCGGTGAGCGTGATCACGACCGGAAACGAGAAGGTCGTGACGACGCTTCCGTAGGCCGGCGTGACGGACGCGATCAATTTGGGACCACAGCTCATCGCCATCGGCAACGCCATGAGTCCCAAGGCCAGCCCCAACCCGACGATCCACCGGTCCGCTCGTGCTCGCATCGACACACACCTCCGCCGTTCCGTCATCGATTCGTGAGGAACTGGGCATTCTAGGGGTGGATGGTGAGACGATTCAAGGAAGAAGTATGGGGCGCAGCATCGCGAGCGGCCCGGCGCGCGAGGAGCAAGAGAGAGTGCAATCCCCCGTCGCGTAGACGCTTCTCCGCCGCACCGGACGCTCCGAGGTACGGCTGCACGCGGCGCGCGCAAAATGTTTTTTCGACCCGGCGTGAACGACCGAATGTCATTTTCTCGGGGAACCAGAGCTAGGTTGCGGGCCCGGCGCAAGCAGGCGGGTTGAACGGATGGCGGTCGGCAGCAAG
>DASUEW010000015.1:0-4040 GCA_036274875.1 Ilumatobacteraceae bacterium | reverse complement strand
CGGCGCGTCGTCGATGGTGTCGTCGGGCATCCACCCGACCGGCAGACACACGCGACCGGGGTGCTCACCTGGCGCCGCGCCGAGCACCAACGGTGAACCGGCCAGCTCGATGATCGCGTCCCGCTCTCGGTGCGGCAGTCGTGGCGACACGGGCTGCGGTACCGCTCCGATCTTCCATGCCGCGAGGGTGGCGGCGAAGAACTCCGGCGAATTGGGCAGTCCGATCGTGACGTAGTCGCCCTGGTTCACCCCGCGGGCGGCGAACGCGCGCGCCATCCGGTTCGCCAACGACTCGAGCTCTGCCCGGGTCACGCTGGTCTCACCGACGGTGACAGCGGGACGATCTGGGTCACGACCTGCCACTTCGGTGAATGCACTCCCGAGAGGAAGGATCGGCATGAACGGCGATGGTACTCAGCGGCGACGACGGCAGACGGGCTGGATCTGACGCTCTGTCAGATTTTCTGGGTCAGATTTTCTGGGTCAGATCTTCAGGGTCAGATCTTCAGGGTCAGATTTGCTGGGTCAGACTTGGGGTCAGATCTCGCCGCTCTCGAGTGCACCGAGAAAGGCGGGCCGGTCGCCACCCCCGTGCATCACCAGGTTGGCTCCGGTGACGTAGCCCGCGGCCGACGACGCGAGGAACAGGCACGCGTCGGCGACATCGTCCGGGGTCGCCATCCGCCCAGCTGGAATGGTGCGCTCGATCCGCGCGATCGACGCTGCATCGCGATAGTGCTGGGCCGCGTGCTCAGTCGCGATCAGCCCGGCGGTGACGATGTTGACGCGCACCTTTGGCGCCCACTCGTGGGCAGCTGTCATGGTGAAGTTCGCCAGACCCGCCTTCGCCGCCCCGTACGCGGCGGCGCTGGGTGCCGGCCGCTGCGAGGCGACGCTGCCGATGTTGATGATGGCACCACCGTCGGGCTGCGTCTGCATGTGGTGGTTGGCGCGCTGGCTCACGTAGATCGGCGCCAACAGATTCAACGCAACGATGCGTTCGCTGAACCGGTACGCGGCGGTCGTCGTGTCGACGGGTGGTGAGCCGCCAGCGTTGTTGATCACCACGTCGAGTCGTCCATGGGATCCGATCACCCCATCGATCATCGTCGCCGCCTGTTCGCCGTCGCGCAGGTCGACAGCAGCGAAGCTCCATGTGGAGGGCAGCGGATCGTCACCGGCGGAACGCGCGCACACGATCACCCGGGCGCCCGCCCGATCGAAGCGAGCTGCGATCACACGGCCGACGCCTCGAGTGCCACCGGTGACGAGCACGACCTCACCGCTGAAGTCGAACGTCGCCAATCCCACGAGCGCACTCTAGTCATGCTGTTTCTGACGGTGCGTCAGATAGCAGTACCATCGGCGTGGTGGGCACCATCTCGACGCGCATCGACGAGCACGGCATCGCCGAGGTGGTGATGGACTGCCCGCCGGTCAACGCGCTCACCGTCGAGCAGTGGTTCGAGTTGGCCGACCAGGTCACTGCCGCCGGCCGCAACAGCGCCGTGCGCGTCGTGGTCCTGCGAGCCGAGGGCAAGGGATACAACGCGGGTGTCGACATCAAGGAGATGCAGAGCACCAGCGGGTTCAGCGCCCTCATCGGAGCCAACAAGGGCTGCTACGCCGCGTTCGCTGCGGTCTACGAGTGCGCCGTACCCGTGATCGCCGCCGTCCATGGGTTCTGCCTCGGCGGCGGCATCGGCCTCGCCGGCAACGCCGACATCATCGTCGCCAGCGACGACGCCTACTTCGGTCTGCCCGAGGTGGACCGCGGCGCGCTCGGAGCCGCGACGCACCTGTCGCGCCTGGTTCCCCAGCACAAGATGCGCGCCATGGTGTACACCTCGGCCACGGCGACGGCGGCCGAGTTGCACCACTTCGGCAGTGTTCTCTCGGTCGTGCCGCGCGGCGAGCTCCGTCAGACCGCGATGGCGGTTGCTGGTCAGATCGCCTCGAAGTCACCCACCGTGATCCGCGCGGCGAAGGAGAGCCTCAACGGCATCGACCTGTGGGATGTGAAGAAGAGCTACCGCTTCGAGCAGGGGTTCACGTTCGAGCTCAACCTCAGCGGGGTGTCCGACGAGCTTCGCGACGACTTTGCCGCCACGAACAAGGCCGGCACGAACAAGGCCACAGATGAGGCGGCGGAGTCGGGATGAGCCGCGACAAGCGGATCAGCCACGACACAGCCATCGCGACGCTCGAGAGTGGCATGACCATCGGCATCGGGGGCTGGGGCAGCCGGCGCAAGCCGATGTCGCTCGTGCGCGCGCTGTTGCGCAGCGACCTCACCGACCTCACGATCGTCGCCTACGGCGGCGCGGATGTGGGCCTGCTCGCGGCGGCCGGCAAGATCCGCAGGCTGGTCTACGGCTTCGTCTCGCTCGACTCGATCCCGCTCGAACCTCACTTCCGGGTGGCCCGTCAGCTCGGCACCATCGCCGAGTGCGTCGAGTACGACGAGGGCATGCTGCAGTGGGCGCTGTACGCCGGCTCGCTGCGATTGCCGTTCCTTCCCACCCGGGCCGGCCTCGGCTCGGGGGTGGTCGACGTCAACCCGTCGCTGCGCACCGTTCGTTCTCCGTATGCCGACGGCGAGGAACTGCTGGCCGTGCCCGCCATCCGCCTCGACGCGGCGTTCGTTCACCTGAACCGCTCCGATCCGGCCGGCAACGCCCAGTTCCTGGGCCCCGACCTGTACTTCGACGACCTGTTCCTCGGCGCCTGCGAACCGGGCCATCGCTTCGTGTCCTGCGAACGCGTCGTCGCCACCTCCGAGCTGCTCGATGAAGGCACGTTCCACACGCTGCGGGTCAACCGCTCGATGGTCGACGGGGTGATCGATGCACCGAACGGGGCGCACTTCACCAGCTGTGAGCCCGACTACGAACGTGACGAGGCGTTCCAGAAGGAGTACGCCACGTCGGCCGCCGACGCCGGTCGGTGGGCTGCGTTCGCCGAGCAGTTCCTCAGCGGCGACGAGACGACGTACCACGCCGCCGTCGCCGATTGGCGGGCAGCCCGGTGATCCATCTGGCCGACGTCGTCGTGGTCGCCGCCGCCGAGGCGTTTCGCGGTGATGGCGAGATCTTCGCCTCCGGCATGGGCACCATCCCCATGCTCGGAGCGCGGCTCGCGCGGGCCACGTTCGAGCCGGACCTGCTGGTGAGCGACGGCGAGGCGTTCTTCGTCGGCAACGAGCTGCCCATCGGCGGCACGGACAAACTGATCGAGGGCTGGATCCCGTTCCGCATGGTGTTCGACACACTGTGGGGCGGCCGCCGCCACGTGATGATGGGCGCGTCACAGATCGACGCCAGGGGCAACACCAACATCGCCAACATCGGGCCGTGGTCGAAGCCGAAGGCGCAGCTGCTCGGCGTGCGGGGCGGACCGGGGAACACCGTCAACCATGCGACGAGCTTCTGGATCCCGAAGCACACACCCGCCGTGTTCACCGCGGCCGTCGACATGGTCAGCGGCATCGGCTACGACCGGGCCGAGGCGTTGGGTCCGTGGGTGCAGGCTCATCACGACCTGCGCCGGGTCGTCACCAACCTCGCGGTGCTCGACTTCGAGTGCGCCGAGCGGAGGATGCGCCTGCGCAGCGTCCATCCCGGCGTCTCCGTCGCCGACGTGGTGGCGGCGACGGGTTTCGAGCTGGTGATCCCCGACGACGTGCCGGTCAGCCGCGCTCCTTCCGATGCCGAACTGGCGACCCTCGCCCATCTCGACCCGTCGGGGCTGCGCCTGCGCGAAGTCCCCGACCCGCAGTAGCGATGCATCCCAAGCTGCACACGAGCGCGTGCGACCTGTTCGGGATCGAGGTGCCGATCGTGCAGACGGGCATGGGCTGGGTCGCCGGGGCACGCCTCGTGTCGGCCACTGCCAACGCCGGCGCCCTGGGCATCTTGGCGAGCGCGACCATGGACTTCGACCAGCTGCGAGCGGCAGTGGCCGAAGTTCGCTCGCGCACCGACCGACCGTTCGGCGTCAACTTGCGCGCCGACGCACACGACATCGCGGACCGCGTCGCG
>DASUEW010000014.1:0-7448 GCA_036274875.1 Ilumatobacteraceae bacterium | reverse complement strand
AGCGGCTGGCGCTCGTGGAGGCACACATCCGGGCGGCCGGGGGCACCGACGTCGACGTGCTCGCCGTTACGAAGGGGTTCGGTCCGGACGCCATCGACGCCGCGATCGGGGCCGGGTGCCGGCGGATCGGCGAGAACTACGCCCAGGAGTTGATCCAGAAGCTGCGCCAGCGCGCCGAGTCGCCCCTCGGATCCGAGCTCCACGTCACACCCGAGATCCATTTCATCGGCCGGCTCCAGTCGAACAAGGTGCGCTCGCTCAGCGGCGTCGTCGATGTGTACGAATCCGTCGATCGGACGTCGCTCGTCGACGCCATCGCTCGCCGTGACCCTGGCGCACGGGTGCTGGTACAAGTCGACACGACGGGTGAGCCCGGCAAGGGTGGGTGTCCGCCCGGCGAGGTCGCGAACGTGGTCGCCGCCGCCTTGGACGCCGGGCTGCGCGTCGAAGGCCTGATGACGGTCGGCCCGACCGAGGGTGGACCCGAGGCGGCGCGCCCGGGTTTCCGGACGGTTCGGGAGTTGACCTCAGGACTCGGTCTGGCCGTGTGCTCGATGGGAATGACCGCCGACCTCGAAGTCGCGGTCGAGGAGGGCAGCACGCAGGTACGCGTCGGCACCGCGCTGTTCGGGTGCCGCGACGCGAGGTGATGCCGTGAGCTAGCCTCCCGCCGAGGAGGAACGCCGGATGTCATTGTGGAAGAGGACCATGGACTACCTGGGTCTGGGTCCCGACGACGCGTACGACGACTACGACGACTACGACGAGCCGGAACCCGCGCCGCGTCAGCGGCGCGGCTCGCACGAACCCGAAGCACGGGCGGGTCGCGGATACCCGGAGCACGAGAGCGAGGGTGTCGTGCGTACGGTGCCGTCACGTCCGACGTTCCCGACCCGCGACTTCGATCCGTCGCAGGCGCGCCGTCAGCAACAGGGCGCCGACGAGTCGGGTGTTCAGCCCCGGCCACGTGGCGGGAGCGGCGGGGCCGCGCGCGGAGCCGTCCTGCCGACGGGGGAGCCGACGACCGTGCGGCCACGCCGGTTCGACCAGGCCCAAGAGGTCGCCGACCGGTTCAAGGAGGGCCAGCCGGTGATCATGAACATCGAGGGCACCGAGCGCGAGATCGCCCGTCGCCTGATCGACTTCGCGAGCGGTCTGTGCTACGCGCTCGACGGCTCGATGGAGAAGGTCGCCACCGGTGTGTACCTGCTGAAGCCCATCAGCAACCGCCCCGGTCGCCACGACGAATACGACGACTAGATCTGATTGAGTCGAGTTTGATTGAGATTGAGTCGGCTCACCCCACGTCGGCGCACCGCTCGTCTGGTCGCCGACTCGTCCGGCGAGCGTGCGACCCCGTCGACTGAGTCCGTCAACGGCAGATGACGACCGGACTAACGTGCGGGCAATGGAGATGAGCCCGCAGCAGGTTCGCAACGCATCGTTCAAGTCGGCCAAGCGTGGATTCGACCCTGACGAGGTCCAGGCGTTCTTGCGTGAGGTCGCCGAGTCGCTCGAGGCAGCTCAGAACCAGTCGACGGCCATGGAGGCGCGTGCGAGGGCAGCAGTCGCCCGCCTCCAGGAGGTCAGCACCGCACGGGAGTCAGCCGAGCCGGCGAGCTCGGGCGACGCCGAGACGATCAGCCGCACGTTGCTGCTCGCTCAGCGCACCGCCGACAGCACGGTCGCGGAGGCCAAGTCCGAGGCCGATCGCATCATCACCGCCGCCCACGAGGAGGCTGCCACGACGATCGATTCCACACGCGAGATGTCGGCACGCCTCCTCGACGAGGCGCGATCCGAGGCCCGGGCGGTATCCGAGGTCGAGCTCAAGGCCGCCAAGAGCGAGGTCGAGGCGCTCCTCGCACGGCGCGACTTCCTCGAGTCCGACGTCGACCAACTCGAGCACTTCCTCGTCGACCAACGCGACCGACTGCGCCAGGCAGCGTCCGCGCTGCTCGACATCTCCGAGCGCGTGCCCGGCGGACTCGGCGACGTGCGACGGCCCCTCCTGTCGGCATCGGATGATCCCACGTTGCCGCTCGAGTCGCGCACGCCGGCCTACACCGGCTCCGAGATCGCGACCGAGGCTGGCCCGGATCCGGCGGTCGAACCGTCGCCCCCACCATCATCGTCCCGTGTCGCGGATCCCACGCCGGACGCGGTCGACGACCTGTCGGTGCACGTGCAAGCAGCGCCGAACGATCCAGTCGACGAGGAACCGGCTGCCACCACGGCGTGGGCAGCCGATCCCGGCGAGGAGCCACAATTCCGCTTCGGGATCGGAGAAACCCGCCGCTCCGAGTAGCACTGCTGCTCGGTAGCGTTTCCGCCAGCGATGGCTACCCCGCGATATCCCGATGTCGATCAACAGCCCGATCTTGCGGCGATCGAGCGCGCCGTGCTCGACCGTTGGGCGGACGACGGCACGTTCGAGGCGTCGGTCGAGCTGCGCCCCGCTGGCCAGAACGGCAGCAACGAATACGTGTTCTACGACGGTCCGCCCTTCGCCAACGGGCTGCCGCACTACGGACACCTGTTGACCGGGTTCGTCAAGGACGCGGTGCCGCGCTACCAGACGATGCGTGGGCGCCGCGTGGAACGCCGCTTCGGATGGGATTGCCACGGCCTGCCGGCCGAGGTCGAGACCGAGCGCGAGCTCGGCATCGCCGGCCATCCGGCGATCACCGCGTTCGGCATCGACAAGTTCAACGACGCATGCCGGACCAGCGTGCTGCGGTACACGAGCGACTGGGAGCGCTACGTCAATCGCCAAGCCCGCTGGGTCGACTTCGAGAACGACTACAAGACCCTCGATCTCGACTACATGGAGAGCGTCATGTGGGCGTTCAAGACCCTCTGGGACAAGGGTCTGATCTACGAGGGGTTCCGGGTTCTGGCCTACTGCTGGCGATGCGAGACGCCGCTCAGCAACACCGAGACACGGATGGACGACGTGTACCGCGACCGCCAGGACCCGGCGCTCACCGTGTGGTTCGAGCTCGAGACCGGCGAACGTGTGCTCACCTGGACGACCACACCGTGGACGCTGCCGTCGAACCTGGCGATCGCCGTCGGGCCCGACATCGACTACGCGGTGATGGAGCAGGACGGCCAGCGCTACGTGCTGGCCGAGGCGCGGCTCGATGTCTACGCCCACGAACTGGCGGGCGCCGAGCGGGTCGCCACCCTGAAGGGCTCCGAGCTCGTCGGCCGCCGATACCGGCCGTTGTTCGAGTTCTTGACCGACACCCCCAACGCGTTCCAGGTGCTCGCCGGCGACTTCGTGTCGACCGACGAGGGAACCGGCGTCGTCCACATGGCGCCCGGCTTCGGCGAGGACGATCAGATCGCGTGCAACGCGGTCGGCATCCCGACGATCTGTCCGATGGACGAGCACGGGCGCTTCACCGCGCCGGTGATGGACTGGATCGGCCAGCACGTGTTCGACGCCAACGCCGATGTGATCCGGCGGCTCAAGACGGACGGCGTGGTCGTGCGTCACGACTCGTACCACCACCCGTACCCGCATTGCTGGCGATGTGACCAGCCACTCGTCTATCGGGCGGTGTCGTCGTGGTTCGTCGAGGTCACCGCGTTCCGCGACCGGATGGTCGAGCTGAACGAACAGATCCGCTGGGTGCCCGAGCACGTCAAGGAGGGCAGCTTCGGCAAGTGGATCGCCAATGCCCGTGACTGGTCGATCAGCCGCAACCGCTTCTGGGGGTCGCCGATCCCGGTGTGGGTCAGCGATTCGCCCGAGTACCCGAGGACCGACGTGTACGGCTCGCTCGCCGAGCTCGAGGCCGACTTCGGGGTGGCGGTGACCGATCTGCACCGGCCGGCGATCGACGAACTCGTGCGCCCCAACCCCGACGACCCGACCGGCCGGTCGACGATGCGCCGCGTCTCGCAGGTTCTCGACTGCTGGTTCGAGTCGGGGTCGATGCCGTTCGCCCAGGTGCACTATCCGTTCGAGAACGCCGAGTGGTTCGAGCACCACTTCCCGGGCGACTTCATCGTCGAGTACATCGCCCAGACCCGCGGCTGGTTCTACACGCTGCACGTGCTCGCGACGGCGTTGTTCGATCGGCCGGCGTTCTCGAACTGCGTGAGCCACGGCATCGTCCTCGGCGACGACGGCCTCAAGATGTCGAAGTCGTTGCGCAACTACCCCGATCCGATGGTCGTGTTCGAGGCCTACGGGTCCGACGCGATGCGGTGGAACCTGCTGTCGTCGCCGATCCTGCGCGGTGGCGACTTCGCCGTCACCGAGGCGGGCATGCACGACACGGTCCGCCACGTCCTCCGCCCGATCTGGAACACGTGGTACTTCCTGACCCTGTACGCCAACGCGGCCGGCACCACCGGCACTGTCCGAACCGACCAGACCGACGTGCTCGACCGCTACCTGCTCGGCGAGCTTCGGACGCTGGTTCGGTCGATGACCTCGACGATGGACGACTACGACCTGTTCGGCGCCTGCCAGAACGTCGTGGAGTTCGTCGACACGCTCTCGAACTGGTACATCCGCCGCAGTCGAGACCGCTTCTGGGCCGGCGACCAGGACGCGATCGACACGCTCCACACCGCCCTGGTCACGCTGTGCCGGGTGACCGCGCCGCTGCTGCCGCTGTTGACCGAGCACCTGTACGTCGGCCTGACCGGCGAGCGAAGCGTTCACCTGACCGACTGGCCCGACGCCGAGCAGTTCCCCCACGATGACGATCTCACGACGGGGATGGGGCTGGTGCGCGACGCGTGCTCGACGTTGCTGTCGTTGCGCAAGTCCGAGGGTCTGCGGGTGCGACTCCCGCTGGCGAGAGCGATCGTCGCCACGCCGACCACCGAGCTGATGCGCCCGCACATCGACATCCTGCGCGACGAGCTCAACGTCAAGGAGATCGAGCTGACCGACGACGTGCAGTCGGTGGGCCGGACGGAGCTGAGCCTCAACCCGGCGCGCCTCGGGCCGCGGCTCGGCGACCAGACGCAGCACGTCATCAAGGCCCACAAAGCCGGCGACTGGAGCATCGACGGCGACCGCGTCGTGATCGGTGGTGTCGAGCTGCAACCGGACGAGTACACGTTCCAACTGGTGTCGTCGTCCGAGGGCGCGGCCGCGACGCTCCCGGGCAACAACGGTGTCGTGGTGCTCGACACCACCGTCACCGCGGCGCTCGAGGCGGAAGGGCTCGCGCGTGATCTGATCCGCGTCGTACAGCAGGCACGCCGCAGCGCCGGCCTCGACGTCAGCGACAGGATCAGCCTGGCCGTCGAGGCGCCGGTGGCGGTCGTCGATGCGTTCGAGACGCATCGGGAGTTGGTGATGGGCGAGACCCTGGCGACGACCGCGACCGCCGTCGAGGGCGCCGGCAACGAACCCGTCGTCACCGTCCAACGCGTTTGATCGCGCGCTAGAGTCCGGCGTTCGATCCGCCTGGAGGGACCCTCGAGATGGCAGCAGCGAAGAAGGCGCCTGGCAAGAAGGCTCCGGTGAAGAAGGTGGCCGCCAAGAAGGCGCCTACGAAGCGTGCCGGCGCCAAACTGGCCGCGAAGAAGACACCTGTGAGCAGGGCCTCTGCCAAGCCCGCGCCCGCCAAACGGTCCAGCGCCAAGAAGGCCGCGGCCAAGGCGCCGGCCAGGAAGGCGCCCGTCAAGCACGTCGTGGCGAAGAAGTCGCGGGCCGCTCCGGCGACCAAGGACGCGGCGAAGAAGGCTCCCGCCACCAAGTCGGCCGCCCCTAAGTCGACCAGCAGGGCCACATCGACGTTCGGAACGTCCGCCAACAGCTTTCACCTGCCGGAGCCGCGCGGTGTCAGCAAGGACGGCATCGCCTACACCAAGGACTTCGACATCAAGTTCCTGAAGGCGCAACGCGACCTGCTCGATGAGGAGAAGCGCAAGCTCATGGGCCAGGCGACGCGTCTCGAGAACGAGGCGAACTCGCTGATCGAGGAGGCCGAGATGGGCGACGTGCAGTTCGACGACGAGGGTGGCGAGGGCGACACGATGGTGGTCGAGCGCGAGCGCGACCTCGCCCTGTCGGCGCAGGCCCGACAGACGATCGCCGACATCGACGAAGCACTCGAGCGACTCGCGAAGGGCACGTACGGGTACTCCTCGGCCTCGGGGCGCCCGATCCCTCGCGAGCGCCTGGAGGCGATCCCGTGGGCGACCGAGCTGGTCGAGGAGAAGGTCGGGGGGATCGGGCGGCGATGACACGGTCGACCCGCGCGGTGCGTGGGTCGGTGCTGATCGCCATCCTGATCGTCGTCGCCGACCAGTTGACGAAGGCCTGGGCGCTCTCGGCGCTCGACGACCGCGACATCGACGTGTTCTGGACGCTGCGCTTCCACCTCACCCGCAACAGCGGCATGGCGTTCAGCCGCGGCGAAGGGCTCGGGCCGGTCATCGGAGTCCTCGCCCTGGTGGTGGTCGCCGCGCTCTTGGTGTCACTGCGGCGCAACACGACAGCTGCCAGCACGGTCGCCGTCGGGCTCGTCATCGGGGGGGCGGCGGGGAATGTCGTCGATCGGCTGTTCCGGTCACCGGGTTGGCTCCGCGGTGCCGTGATCGACTTCATCGACCTGCAATGGTGGCCGATCTTCAACGTCGCCGACATGGCGATCACGGTCGGCGGTCTGCTGTTGGTGTTCGGCAGCGTTGCCGCGTCACGACAGGTGGCTGCCGAATGATGCGAGGAATGATGCCCGAATGATCTCCGAGGTCGTGCCGTCGGCGCTCGCCGGCGAGCGGCTCGATCGGATCGTCTCGTTCGTCGCCGACATCAGCCGCTCTCATGCCGCGGCGACGATCGCGGCCGCCGGGGTGCGCGTCGACGGTGTACCGGCTGCGAGCGGCAAGGTCCGCCTCGTCGAGGGTCAGCTGATCGAAGTCGACGAGTCGGCGATCCCACGCGTGCCCTTGCCCGTCGCCGATCCGTCGGTCGCGTTCGAGGTCGTGTGGGAGGACGCCGCGGTGGTCGTGGTCGACAAGCCGGCCGCGCTCGTCGTGCACCCCGGCGCCGGCAACATGGAAGGCACGCTCGTGCACGGGCTGCTGGCCCGATTTCCCGACATTGCCGGCGTCGGCGATCCCACGCGCCCAGGGATCGTCCACCGCCTCGACGCCGGCAGCTCCGGGTTGTTGGTCGTGGCCCGCACGCAGGAGTCGGCCGACCATCTCGTCGCCCAGTTCGCGTCGCACGACGACGTCCGTCGTGCAAGTCGGCGCTACGTGGCGCTCGTGTGGGGCCACCCGGCCGCGGCGCACGGCATCGTCGACGCCCCGATCGGGCGTGACCGGCGCGACCCGCTCCGCATGGCGGTGGTCGCCGACGGCAGGCCGGCGCGCACCGAGTACTGGCTGATCGAACAGTTCACGGCGCCGGCCGAGTTGGCCCGCCTCGAGTGCCGTCTCGAGACCGGCCGGACCCACCAGATCCG
>DASUEW010000013.1:0-4224 GCA_036274875.1 Ilumatobacteraceae bacterium | reverse complement strand
ACTAATGGTGAGCGCTGTGCGCGGCCGTCAGCACCTCACACCGCACGCCAAGATGTGGGCCGGTCGCTCGGTGTCGGTACGCACTGACTCCAAGCACCGATTCGAGCTCGACGGTGGAGTCAAGGGCACGGCGAAGAAGTTCGACTTCCAGGTCGTCCCCGGCTCACTCGTCGTCTGCGCTCCGCACCGACCCCGGTGATCCACAGCTCGATGACCTGACGCGCGCTGACGCCTCACCCGTTGCTTCTCCTGGTCCTCGAGCTGGGTCGTCCAAGGGATCGTCCTGCTCGGTCTCACCGACGTCGGAACCGATGGCGTTGCGGTCGAGCATGGTCAACGTGTCCGTCGTCGATGCGGCGCTCATGCTCATCGCTCCTTCGGGGTGTCGAGCCGAGTGGCCGTTGGATCGCGGCGACTCACCAGACAGGACTGGATTCGACGGCGTGTGGACACGTGACGTGTGTCCTTCCGCCGGGCGAGTCGGCGCCACCACCGGCGTCGAACCCCGCTCGCGCTGGGTGGGCTCGACGACATTGTTGCGGATCGTGATGGTCGGGCAGCGCTTGTCGACCGCGGCGAGCTCCGAGTGGCGCCACTGGAGGACCCGGAGCATGGCGGGCTCGCGCCGGATCTCGGCGGCGAGTCCGGCCAGCGAATTCGCGTCGGACGGTGCGCCGTCGGGCGTCGACGCGATGATGTCCGTCGCGGCGTTCTTGATGTCGTCGCCGAGCTCGCCGTCGTTCGCGGCGAGGACCCCGGATGCCGTGCGGATCCCGATCCGACGGAGTCGCTTCACTCGGCTGTCGAGCTCCTGGTTCGCGTCGTCGTCGAGGAGCAGGATCAACACGGCTTGATCCATCCAGTCGACGAGCCGGTCGATCGGCAGGCGGGTACTGACCATGACCGACACGAGGTCGGCGGTCGCCAGTGACGGGACGTCGGTGATGCCCTCGGTCTCGAGACGGGTGCTGTCGTGGACGTCGACGCCGTCGAGCTGGGTGAGCGAACGCCGCGTCGGAAACGCCTCGGCGAACGAGCGCCCGAGCCGCTGCCGTCTCGTGATCGGGGCGTCAGGTTCGCTCGGGGACCTCTCGCTCCCGATGCGCAACGACGATGCGAGATCCACCACGTGCTGCAACACGGTCGTGGGCACGACGCCGGCCAGGAACGACAGCGCCCAGACGGCCGGCGTCTCCTCGTTGTAGAAGATCGTCTGGATCAGGTAGGCGAGGACGACAACCGTGATCAGCCGGGCCGTGATCTGGTTGTAGACCTTGGGTCGCAAGTCGCCGCGGTAGAAGCTCCGCAGGATCAAGTAGGCACCGAAGAAGTAGGCACCGAGAAAGGCCATCGCGGCGGCGCTCGGCGTCGGCACGAGGAACTGGAAGAACGGTTGGTCGACTCTGGCCTCGTCCAACGCGGCGCGCTCGGCCGCAGCCGCCGCGGCAGCCGCCGCTTCTCGAGCCGAGTCCCCGTTCGCGCCGTCGCCCACGGGCGCGGCAGTCGTCGGCGTTGGTTGCTCGTCGCCGTCGACGCTGCTGTCGGCGACGAGCGCCGCCTCTTCGCTGGCAAGCGTCGCCTCGTCGCGCGCCGACCGAGCGGTGGCCGCGCCCACGTCAGGATCGGCACTTCCGTCTTCGATGGCGACGAGCGCGGCGTTCGCCCGGTCAGCGGCGGCGTCGGCGGTCTGTGCCAGCACCGCGATCTCCGACGAGCCGGCGAAGTCGAACGAGTCGGTCTGCACCACGAGCAGGGTCCAGCCCAGGCTGATCAGCAACGTGGCGATGACGATCGGCGAGTTGCGTCCGCCGAGCAGGCGCACGGAGTCGGTCGAGTAGCTCGACGCCTCGGCGAGCTCATCGCCGTAGCGCGCGTTGACATCCGCCAACGTCTCCATCCGCTTGTCCATGCGGAAGATCGCGCGCACCCATTCGGTCCGGATCGTGCCCACGCGATGACGGTCGAACTGGAAGTACAGGATGGCGGGGAACAGCGAGAGCACTGCCGTGTAGAGAACCTGGATGATCCGGCCGACGAGCCGGCTCTCCTTGCCGTCGACGACATCGAGCCCACCGTTCATCACCAAGAAATCCTTGGCGTCGCTGGCGACGAATATCGCGATCGCCGGCAGGACTGCGCCGATCATCACCACTGTGAGCAGCGTGAAGATGTGTTGGATGCGACGCAGTGACTCGTTGCCGTCGTAGAAGGCGCCGCCCATGCCGAACTCGATGTCGCCCTCGTCGGCATCGGCGATCTGCTCGCTCTCCCGGCGGCGCCACTCGGCGCATGCGGCGACCCCGAGCACCAGCAGGATCAGCCCTACGGTGATGGCGGCGCTGACGAAGACCTCACGGCGTTCCAACGTGCCCTCTTCGAGGACTGCGTTGATGACGATGCCGATCAGCACGGCCACCGCCATCGATATGAGCGCGGACGCGATGCGCGGACCGGCGTACGGCCGATGGTAGGCGCGCACCCGGAGTTGATGGCCCTGACGCAGCCGGTACAGCCCAGGCCTGAACGGCGCCAGCCGAGAGCCCATGATCACCCGCTGCGCGAGAGGCGGCAACACGAGCTCACCGCAGGTGTCGTCGACGATGCGGATCTGCTTCGGCGTGCGGTTGTGCACCAAGTAGCGCTTGCGGCGGTCCGACTTGATGTCGAACGTGTCGTAGTAGCGCTGGCAGGGCGTCTTGAGCGACTCCGCCTGTCTCGCCGCCCGCCTCTCCGCTGCCTTCCTCGAGAACCGTTCTCTCCACCCGCTTCGTTCCATGTAGTGATGAGTCACGCACCCACACGTTTGATGCATCGAATTCTTGCGAGGAAGCCGGCCTCCACGAAACGAGGCACTCGCGACCGACGCAGCGCCCTTGGTCACGTTGCTCAACCTGCTCACCCTGCTCACCTCGATTGGCGAGCGTCGCCCTGCTCACCCTGCTCACCTCGCTTGCCGAGCGTCGTCTGAGCGAGCGCGCGTCAGTTCCGCCGGGTCGCGCCTCGTGTCTCGACGCCGATCGCGGGCGACACGTCGTTGCCCGGGGCCGTGGTGCGCAGCGCCTGGAGGTGTGGCGTCGCGCGGCGCAGTACAGCCAGCGTGGCCACTCCGACAACGATGAGGCACACCAAGTTGATACCCAGCTGGGCGAGCGCGCCGAGAACCTCGCTGCGCCGTGCGAACGCGAGGCCGACGCCGATCTCGGCGATCGCCGGGATCGTCGTGACCGAGATGAGCACGCCGACGAGCGTGCCGGCACGTCCCTGGGTGAGCGCGAGCATGCCGGCGACGGCGGCCGCCATGGCGACGAGCACGGTGAACACGTCGGGGTGGGTGATGAAGTCGGTCATCGGACGGTCGCCGAGCGTGAACCGCGCTGGCACCTGGTCCACGGCACGAACGAGGAGAGCGGTGAGCGCGGCAGCGATGACGGCTGCCGTCGTTCCGAGCGCGAAGCACGTGGCGCCGCGCCGGACGAGCCCGACGTCGCGACGGTGGAGGCCGAACGCCACGCTCGCCAAGCTGGGGTACTCCGGGCCAACCACCATCGCTCCGACGATGAGCACCGCCGAGTCGGTCATCACCCCGACGGCGGCGATGATCGCGGCGACCACGAAGAATGCGAGGAAGGGAAACGTCACCGCGACCGCGTTGCTGAGCGCGACCGTCACCTCGTCCCAGATGACGGTCTCGTCCGGCTCGCCGGGCGCTTCGATGTGGGCGAGCTCGGCGGTCGCGGAGAGAGCGAGTTCGGTGTGAAGGACGACGATCGCGCCGTGCTCCTCGAGGCCGAGCAACCGGAGCGCATCGATCACGTCGTTGCTCGCCTCGCGAGCGACGTCGAAGCTGATCATGTCGCCCCGCGGCTGGCGGGCGGCATCGAGCTCCACGACGACATGGCATGTCGCGCCGTGAGCTTCGACGAAGCCGATCACCTCTGCTCGCCGCGACCCTGGGGCGACCACCCGGATGTGGAGCAGATCCGCCATCGAGTGCTCATGTTGGCATCATTCGCTGCGTTCGCGCCGACGTGACATGTCGCGGCCACAGTCGCTAGAGGATTCGCCACACCCGCCGGGCGCGGCCGGAGCGATCGCTCTGCAACTACGCGATGCGTCCGAGGCCCTCCGGTCCGGCGGCCGATTCTGCCGTCGTGGGGTACGCGTCGTAGTCGGCGAACGCGGTCGGCGCAACCTCGAGGTCATCGACGTCGTGGTGTTGCGCCG
>DASUEW010000012.1:0-5260 GCA_036274875.1 Ilumatobacteraceae bacterium | reverse complement strand
TCGCCGGTCGCGAGCGGGATGTTGCCGCCGCCCGGGACGCGCTCGTCGACGTCATCGACGGCCACAGCCGCTGCGTCCTCGTCGGAGGAGAGCCGGGCGTAGGTAAGACGCGGTTCGCCGCCGAGCTCGCGGTGGAGGCCCGCCGGCTTGGACTGGTCGTGCTTGGCGGACGTTGCGATCCCGACATGATCAATCCGTTCGGTGCGTTCACCGACGCCTTACGGCACGCCGTCGCCGCGCTCGACCAGGCGGCGCTGGGGGCGTTGCTCGGACGATGGCCGGAGGAGCTGGTGCGTGTATTGCCGGAGCTTCCCGACCTCCTCCCGATCGTGGGCGCGCCGTTGGCGAGCGATCTCGACACCGAGCGGTGGCGGCTACTCGACGCGATCACGTCGGCCATGACTGCGCTGGCCGGGCCGGGTGGCCTCATGTTCGTCCTCGACGACGCCCACGGGGTGTCGCCGGCGACGGCGAGCGTGGTGCGCCACGTGCTGCGATCGGAGATGACCTCCCATGTCGCGATCGTGGTCACCTACCGCGACACGGAGCTGGCGGTGACGTCGGCATGGTTGTCCCTGCTCGCCGAGCTCGATCGCGTCGACGGCGTGCGACGTGTCGAGCTTGGCGGTCTCGACGAGGTGGCGATGCGGCAACTGGTCGGATCCGTCGCCGGGCACAACATCGGGGTCTCGACCGCGTTCATCGAGACGTTGACGCGCATGACGGCCGGCAACCCGTTCTTCGCAGGTGAGCTGGTCCGCGACCTGGTTGATCGCGGTGGGTTTCCGACGCGTGACGGCACCGGGGCCGTCGTACGGGACTTCGACGATCTGGTGCTGCCGACGCACGTCCGTGACGTGGTCGGGCGGCGCGTGCAGTTGCTCGGCTCGACCGCTGTCGAGGTGCTCAGGGCGGGCGCTGTCGTGGGAACGGACTTTGACCTCGACCGGGTGCGGGCGATCCTCGGCGAAGACGTTGATCCGCTCGATGGGCTCGAGGGTGCCGCTCGTGCGGGCCTTCTCGTGGAGACCGGTGTGGAGCGGTGGCGCTTCGTCCACGCCCTCGTGTACTCGACGGTTTACGGGCAGATGTCTCGGTCGCGACGGGCTTATGCGCACCGGCGCGTCGCAGAGTTGCTCCAGCGGTCGTCCGCAGCCGAACCGAGCGAGCTGGCTCGCCACTGGGGTTCGGCGGCGGGCCGCGACGCGGCCGGCCATGCTGCACAGTGGTCGAGGCGTGCGGGTCGTGATGCTATGGCCCGTCTCGCGCCGGACGAGGCGGTGGCACATTTCCGGGCGGCGCTCGATCACGGCGCCCGGGCCGGCGACAAGGCGTTTGACGAGGCTGGGCGGGTCGAGACGATGATCGAGATGGGTGTCGCGCAACGTCGAGCGGCTGATCCCGACTCGTCGACGACCTTGCTCGCCGCGGCCGATGCAGCTCGCGAGGCTGGCCTAGCCGAGGCGATGGCGTTGGCGGTCGTGTCGTCCACGCGCGGCTTTTGGAATTCGCTCGGTGACCCCGACGACGCCCGGGTGCGACTGGTCGAGGACGCGCTCGATCAATTGGATGATGGTGACGGGGTGCTGCGCGCGCGGCTGTTGGCGACGTTGGCGGCCGAGCTGCTCTACCACCCGCGCCGATTGGAGCGCTTCGACATCGCTGACGCGTCCCTGGCGATGGCGCGGCGTCTCGGCGAGAACGTCACCACGTTTGACGTCATGACCCACCGATTCCTGTCGACGTCTGTTCCCGAGCGCATCGAGGGCTACTGGGCGGACACCGCCGAGCTGCTCGACCTGGCCGCCCGGATCGGCGATCCGCACCGCGAGATCCTTGCCATGATGGTGCGATACTTCGTCGGCAACCTGTCCGGTCACCTCGTTGATGCAAGGACGCTCCCGGCCGCGGCCATGACGAAAGCGGCCGAACTCGGGCAGCCGATGCTCAGGTGGCTGACCGGCGCCATGCACGCCGGCCTGCGCATCTTCGAGGGACGGGTCGAGGAAGCCGAGCTCATCGCCACGGAGGCGTTCGAGCTCGGCCACGCCGCCGGCGAAGCCGACGCGTTCACCTGGTACGGCGGCCACCTCACCGGGGTCCGCATCGAGCAGGCGCGGCTGGCCGAGATTATCGACCTGATCGGTGGCTTCGTGGCCAGCACCCCGCAGCTCCCGGTGTGGTCAGCGGCTTACGCGTTTGCCTTGTGCGAGCTCGAACGGTTCGACGAAGCTCGGATCGTCTTCGAACAGTTAGCCCAGAACTCGTTCACCTCGATCCCCTACGACCAGCTATGGGTCGCAACCCTGTGCTTTGCCGCCGAGTCCTGCCGCCACGTCGGCGATGGCGTCGCCGCCAGCCAACTCTACCGGCTCCTGGCGCCATGGGAGCACCTCAGTGCGACGGTCACGGTGTTCTCCATCGGCAGCGCGGCCCGCTCGCTGGGCGTACTGGCAGCACGCCTCGGTGACCTCGACCGAGCCCTGGTGCACCTTGCCCGCGCTGTCGAGGACAACGCGCGCGACCGGTCGCCGCTCTGGACCGCCACCACCCACCTCGACCTGGCCGAGTGCCTCCTCGCTCGCGGCAGAGAAGGAGACGTCCAACTCGCCCGCGACCACGTCAACGAGGCCCGGCATGAAGTGGACGGCATCGCCGCAGAGCGGGTCGGACGACGGCTTGCCGCAATTCAAGTCGCCATCCAGCTACGGCAGCCGTACCGAGTCTGACCGTCGCCATCTCCGCGCGCACGACGATTTTGACTTCGGGCGGCTATGAGTCGAGCTGGCGGCATACCCGAGCAACGCGCGCACGCGTGGGCGGGCATTGCTCGCCCACATCCGAGAACGCCCCCGTGTCGTCCCGGTTTGGCCGCGATGACACTCCTGCCTCGTACTGGAGCCAGCGAACCGCAAAGGGGGCCGTTCAGCAAGGGCAATCCGATATCGACGGGGATAACGCGGACCCACCGCGTCCGGGATCGGCGGATCGCGGCGAGCCGCTCAGCGGAACTCGGAGAACAGCGAAATCTCACAGCTCAGTGCGGCGATACGGGCACTCGGCGGTGGTTACCGGCAGGGCGACCCCCGGGTCATTGGGGCACTCGATTGTCGCCAGCACAACACGCTCGGCCTGCGAACAGGCCACTCGCGGGCGATCGTTCGTGATGACCTTCCGGCGGCGAATTGTCGCCGTGGGCCGGCCAGCACGTCGTGACGTCCCGAGAGATCCCCGCGGCGGATCTGACGCATGCACTCTGCGCTTGACAGAACCCGCGAGATTCGCACGATGTATGGTCGCCCGACGGCTCGTCTAACCCTGTGGAGTGTCACGCCCACCTGGGTGCGCCACAGCACTCCACAGGGGCTCGGCAGCGGATTTCCCGCTCGACTCGAAGGAGAGTGATGGCTCGCTTTTCGGATGGCGCCCCGGCGAAACCACCTGTGGAATCGGCTCCCGTCACGTCACGGCGTGGGCACTTCTGGGTCGGAACCGAGCCGGAGCCGGACACCGGCGCCGCTCGCGGACCGATGTACGTCTACTGGGAAGCACCCGTCGAGGTGACCAAGCCGTACCCGATCGTGCTGATCCACGGCGGTGCCGGCCAGGGCCTCGATTACCTGTCGACGCCCGACGGCCGGCCGGGCTGGTCCACGCTCCTGGTCGAGCAGGGTTGGGTCGTCTATGTCGTCGACCGACCTGCCCATGGCCGCTCTTCCTACGATCCCGAAGTGCTCGGTCCCATGGCGCCGGCGCTGCCCATCGACGTGCTCAAGGGCATCTTCGTGCCACCTACGGATGGGCCTGGCGCGATGCCATTCGCCCACTTGCACACCCAGTGGCCCGGTGATCGCAACGACCCGAACGATCCAGCTCTGTTGCAGTTCCTTGCATCGACGGGGCCGTTCGCGGCCGACGCCGCCGATCGGCAAGCACTCGAACAAGAGCGATTGGCGCAGCTCCTCGACCGGATCGGCCCGTCATTCGTGGTCAGCTGCTCGATGGGTGGGCCGGCGGGTTTCCTGATCGGCGATGCGCGGCCCGACCTCGTCGTCGGGCTCGTACAACTCGAACCGGTCGGTCCTGCCTTCAACACGATGTTCGGCCCCGACACGCTGCAGTGGGGCGTTGCCGCCGTGCCCATGGCGTTCGATCCGCCGGCGTCGTCTCCCGACGAGCTCAGCCTGGTGCACCACGAGCCACCGGCTCCGGGCGCGCCCGCACTCGTGCTACAGACCGAGCCGGCGCGGAAGCTCTCGAATCTCGCCAAGGTGCCGATCGCAGTCGTATCAGGCGAGGCCTCGGTGTTCCGCTTCACTGACGGGCCGTTGGTCGAGTTCCTTCAGCAAGCCGGCTGCAACGCGGTCCACATCGAGCTCGCCGAGCGCGGGGTGCACGGCAACAGCCACGGCTCGATGTTCGAGCGCAACAACGCAGAGGTGCTCGCCATCGTGACCGGCTGGATGGCCGACCAACTCGGTTAGGCCAGACACGAAATCTCGCTCACTGAGCGACGCGCCGTGAGCTGGCTCGATCTGACGATCGAACGCTCGGTAACAGCGTTCATGGCGCGTCCGATAACCGCAGCGATCGCGAACCAGTCGAAGTGCCCGGTATCGCCGGTTCCAGAGCAGGCCGATGTTGCGATCGTCGAGCACGGCGTGTTGGCTGAGCGTTGCGTCGTTGCGTCTGCCCGGCGCCGTTGCTTCCGCCGCTACTGTCGAGCGAACGACGAAGGGGAAAACAATGAGCGTGCTTGCGACAGCTGATCTGTTCATCAAGCCGGATCGAGTGGACGAACTACTGCAGATCTTGCGGGAGGCGCTTCCCGACACCCGGGCTTACGAGGGTTGCGAGGGGCTCGACACGTTCGTCGACCAGGACGACCCGGGTCACATCTTGATGGTCGAGAAGTGGACCGAGCGTGCCGCACACCAGAAGTACCTGGGCTGGCGTCAGGAGCAGGGCATGTTCGACGTTCTTGCCGACTTCATCAGTGCTCCGCCGCGGTTCCAATACTTCGACCCACGCGCCGACGTTTGACGCCGCCACCGTCACCGGCACAGATGACCGCACGCCCAGTCGGTGGCTGGCGAAGCGAAGTTGATGGGTATCCGAATATCCACGGCCGGTACCGCGCAACGCGAGCGTCCTGGATCGCCGGATCGCGCGACGCGCGTTGTGTGCCGCCGCGCGAACATCCTGACCAACTCCACTTCGCCGGCACTGCGGCGCGGCGACGCACGCGAAGGCTCGTGAT
>DASUEW010000011.1:0-4101 GCA_036274875.1 Ilumatobacteraceae bacterium | reverse complement strand
CGATGACGGCTCAGCAGCCGCCAGACCACCACGCTCCAGCCGGCCAGCCAGAGCAGGGGGATGGTGGTGATCGCACGCTCACCGAAGCCCAACTCCCTCAGCACCCAATGCACCGGCACCGAGACGACGGGTTGGATGATCGAGAACTTGTACTCCGGCATCACGCCCTCGGTCACTTGGCGAAGTGCCGCGGCACGGGCGACGTCGTCACCCGTGATCGCCTGGGGGAGCAGGCCGAATCCCACGAGCAACAGCACGACGGGGAACCAGACAGGGGCGCTCCATCCGATGGGATCACGGCGGCGCGGTTGCGGGCGTTGTCGAGGCATGGCGGGTGCTCAATGTTGCACGACGTGGCGTGCCCGCCCGCGCTCTCAGACCGACCACGTCAGCACGCCGGCCGGCGCTCCGTATTTCCCCTCTCGGCATAGTGATAATTATCGGGACGTCCACGTAGACTCGTTGCCGTGAGCGAGCTGTTCCTGGTCGAGGGGTTGCACGCCAAGCCGGCCGTGGTGCCGACCGGGGGGTCTGATCACGAGATCCTGCGCGGTCTCGACCTCACCGTCAACGCCGGCGAGATCCACGCGATCATGGGCCCCAACGGGTCGGGGAAGAGCACCCTGGGGACGACCCTGATGGGCTCGCCCGAGTACGAGGTCACCGCCGGGACGATCAGGTACAAAGGCGACGACATCACTGCCTGGCCGACCGACGAGCGGGCCAAAGCCGGCATGTTCCTCGCCTTCCAGTACCCCCAGGAGATCCCCGGAGTGTCGGTGATCCAGTTCCTGCGCCAGGCGCTCTCGGCCCGCAAGGGCATCGACTTGTCGGTGCTCGAGCTGCGGCTCGCCACGATGGAGTGGATGAAGCGGCTCGGGATGGACTCGTCGTTCGTCGACCGCTATCTCAACGAGGGCTTCTCCGGGGGTGAGAAGAAGCGCAACGAGGTCATGCAGATGGCGATCCTCGAGCCCGAGCTGGCCATCCTCGACGAGACCGATTCGGGCCTCGACATCGACGCCCTGCGCACCGTCGCCAAGGGCATCACCGAGGTACGCGCCGACCGGCCCGAGATGGGCGTCGTGTTGATCACCCACTACCAGCGGCTGCTCGACGAGATCGCGCCCGACCAGATCCACATCCTCATCGACGGTCGCATCGTCGCCAACGGCGGCATGGAGCTCGCCGAGCAGCTCGAGCGCGACGGCTACGAAGCGTTCAGGATGCTCACGTGAGCGCGACGCTCGACTCCGCGGCCGTTCGTCGCGACTTCCCGTTCCTGCGGCGCCGGATCGACGGCGAGCCGGTCATCTATCTCGACTCCGCCAACACGTCGCAGAAGCCGCGCCAGGTGATCGACTCGATGACGCGGTTCATGGAGTGCTCGTACGCGCCGATCAACCGCAGCGCCTACCGCATGGCGGCCGAGGCCACCGACGCCTTCGAGTCAGCCCGCGCCGCGGTCGCCCGGTTCATCAACGCACCAGCGCCGAACGAGGTGATCTTCACCAAGAACGCCACCGAATCGCTCAACCTCGTCGCCGCTGCGTGGGGACGTGCCAACCTCCACGCGGGCGACGTGGTGGTGCTCACGCACATGGAGCATCACGCCAACATCGTGCCGTGGCACATGCTGACCTCCGAGCTCGGCATCGAACTGCGATGGGTTCCGATCACGCCCGACGGCCTGCTCGACATCACGAACCTCGACGCGCTGCTACACGGCGCCAAGGCGTTCGCGTTCACGGCGATGAGCAACGTGCTCGGCACACTCCCGCCGGTCGCCAGGCTGTGCAAGGCGGCCCACGACGCCGGCGCGATCGCGATCGTCGACGCCTGCCAGTACGTTCCGCACAACGTCACCGACGTCACGGCCTGGGACGCCGACTTCGTCGCCTTCTCGAGCCACAAGATGTGCGGGCCGTCCGGCATCGGGCTGCTGTGGGGCAAGATGGAGCTGCTCGAAGCGATCCCGCCGTTCCTCGGCGGCGGCAACATGATCGCCGACGTCCGGCTCGACGGGTACACCGCGGCGCCGGTCCCCGCCAAGTTCGAGGCCGGCACCCCGCCGATCACCGAGGCGATCGGGCTCGGTGCGGCGGTGACCTACCTCGACGGCCTCGGCATGACCAACGTCCGCCGCCACGAGATGGAGGTCACGCAGTACGCGCTGTCGACGCTGAAGGAGCGTTTCGGCGACGAGATCACGATCTACGGGCCCGACAACGTCGAGGTCCGCGGGGGCGTGCTCAGCTTCAAGTTCGGCGACGTGCACCCACACGACGTCAGCCAAGTACTCGACCAGCGCAACGTGTGCGTGCGCGCCGGGCATCACTGCGCCAAGCCGCTGATGCGAGAACTGGGCGTCAACGCCACGGCCCGGGCAAGCTTCTACCTGTACAACACGACCGACGACGTCGACGCCCTCGCCGACGCGCTCGACGGCGCCCACGACATCTTCGGGTTCTGACCCGACGTCACCCGCCCAACGATCATCCGCCCGAATTCAGTCGCCCGAAAGTCATTACGGAGAGAGAGCAACATGCCCGGTCTCGAAGATCTCTACCGCGAGATCATCCTCGACCACTATCGCACGCCGCGGAACCGGGGCGAGCTGCCCACCCCGCCGGCGGTGGTCGCCCAGGGTCACAACCCGCTGTGCGGTGACGAGATCACCGTCTACCTCCAGGTCGACGACAACCGCGTGAGCGACGTCAAGGTGGCCGGTCAGGGATGCTCGATCTCGCAGTCCTCGGCGTCGATGATGAGCCAGGCGATCATGGGCAAGTCGGTGCCCGAGGTGCGGGCGCTGGTTCGCAAGTTCAAGTCGATGATGTCGATCGAGGAAGCCTCCGTCGAAGACGATGGAGAACCAGCCAGTGCCGATGTCCAGCTCGGCGATCTCGAAGCGCTCCAGGGTGTCGTCAAGTTCCCGGTCCGGATCAAGTGCGCGACGTTGGCATGGAACACGCTCCTGGAGTCGCTGCACCAGGCGGTGGCCGATCCTTCGTCCCAACACACCTGATCGCCGGTGCCAACCGACCCCCCGAACCAGTGGCCTGATCTCGAGCACCGCGTGCGCGCCGGTCGCGCGATTCGCGACCTCGGACATGCCCTGGTCGGCCATCAGGCATCGCCCGAGCTGCTGGGGCGTCTCGCCGACGTCCTCGAACCCCTCACCGCCGAGCTCGACCGAGGCGCACCCCGCAGCCGCGACGCGGCTTCGTTCTCGCAGGAGCGGTTCGCGGCGCCCGACGAGCTGCCGCTGACCGGATACGACGATCGGCCGGTGTCGGGTCGCTCCAGCCCGTGGAGCCTCGATCCCGAGATGCACCGCCACGGCGACGAGATCGAGGCGATCGTCGTTCTGCGCGCTGCCCACGAGGGTGCCCCCGACCGCAGCCACGGCGGCATCGTCGCCGCCCTGTTCGACGACGTGTTCGGGTTCGTGCTCGGCGTCGTCGAACAACCGGCGTTCACGGGCGAGCTGACGATCCGCTACGTCGGGCCGACACCGCTGCACCGCCGGCTCTCGTGTCGCGTTCGTCTCGCCGATCGGGTCGGCCGCAAGTTGCTGATGACCGGCGAGCTGGTCGACATCGAGGGACCGGACGAACGACTGCTCGTCAAGGCGACGGCGACGTTCATCGCCGTCGACCCCTCGGCCTTCGACCGCGCCACCGCCGAGCGTCCCGCCCCACCCGACGAAGACCAATAGCCGCCGCGCCCCGCCCCAGCACCGCCGCCCCTCCCCCACGTGCCCCGGTGCGAGCCCAGTCGAACAGTTCGACTTGGCGCACCAATGCTGTCGAGCCAGGTCGAACAGTTGGACTTGGCGCACCAATTGTCGAGCCCAGTCGAACAGTTGGACTTGGCGCACCAATGGTGTCGAGCCCGGTCCAACAGTTGGAGTTCCGGCGCGGTCAGCTATCGGCCCACTTGGTGCCGGGGAGGTAGTAGCGGCGGTGCCAGACACCGCGGTGGTCCTCGCCGTGGGCCGGCATCCGCCACGTCGTGACGCGGGTGGTTGCCGCCCTGAGGTCGACGACACACAGCGCCCGCGGCTGGTCGTCGGTGCCGTCGACGTAGGCATCCGCC
>DASUEW010000010.1:0-3877 GCA_036274875.1 Ilumatobacteraceae bacterium | reverse complement strand
CCGGGCGACATCAGCGCCTCGACTCGCTTCTACGCCCGCGACATCGTCACCGAGCCGATCACGGTGGTCGACGGGCACGTCACGGTCCCGACCGGCCCCGGTCTGGGATTCGAGCTCGACGTCGACTTCCTCGACTCCGTGACCACGTCGACGTCCACGATTTGATGTTCTGGACTTGAGTCCAAGCACAACTTAGACTCCGGTCCATGGATCGCGACGAGCGGGCCGATGCACGACAGCGAGTGTTGTCGGTGGCCGGCGACCTGTTCGCCCACCACGGCTTCGACGACGTGACGATGGCCGAGATCGCCGAGGCGGCAGGGGTGGCCCGAGCGACGGTGTTCAACTACTTCGGATCGAAGTATGCGCTGGTCGAGGCGATCACGGCTGGCGTGCTCGGCGCCTACCGGGCGATGCTCGACGAAGCGTTGGACGACGACACGACTCCTGCGCCCGTGCTGCTCGAGGACCTGTGCGAGCAGATGGGCAAAGCCATCGAGGCCGAGCGGGAGTTCTTCCGCGGCGTGTTCCGCGACCTCGGGCGTGTACAACTCGGGCTGCACGAGGGCGAACAGATCCATGGGGCGAACGACGAGATCCGGAGTCGCCTCCTCCAGCTCATCGCACGCGGTCAAGCGCGCAATGAGCTGAGCGACGACTTCAGTGCCCAGACGCTCGCCGACGCGTTCCATTCGCTCGTGAACGGGACGATCACCGACTGGCTGTACCACGATGCGACCGCCCCGCTCGTCGCGCGCATGCGCGACGCCGCCGGCGTGTTCCTCCGACCGGTCGCGACCGCGCGTCCGCGTTCCCATCGAAAGCGAGGCTCGCCATGACGACGACGACTCCGGCGGGCTACGACCCGTTGGATCCTGCGGTCCAGGCCGACCCGTACCCCTACTACGTCGTGCTGCGGCGTGATGACCCGGTGCAGTTCGTCTCGTCCCTCGGTGCGTATGTGGTGAGTCGTCACGCCGACGTACGCCAGGTGTTGCACGACGGCGCGACGTTCTCGAACGAGGCGATGGCCCAGCTCGTGTCGCGCGCGGTCGACTTCGGTGAAGAGGTGGTGGCGCAGCCGGCCCCGGTGTCGATCATCGGTGCCGACGGTGAGCAGCACGCCCGCCTGCGCATGATCGTGAACCGCGGGTTCACGCCCCGACGTGTCGCCCTGCTGGAGCGCGAGATGCGCGCGATGGCCCGCCCGTACTTGGATCGGCTCGTCGAACGAGGAGCCGGTGATCTGCAGGCGGACTTCGCCGTCCCGTTCCCGACGGTCGTCATCGCCACCATGCTCGGTGTCGATCCCGAGCTCAGAGACGAGTTCCGACGCTGGGCCGAGCACATGATCTTGGCGGTGTTCGAGCCTGACGCCGCCGACCGTGCAGACGAGATCGGACAGAGCGGCGAGCAGATGGACGAATGGCTCGACTCGGTGATCGCCGAGCGGGCAGGCCGAGACGGCGACGATCTGATCTCGATGCTCCTGCGCGCCGAGCTCGAGGGTGGAGCGCTGTCGCACGAGGAGCTCCGGGTCTTCGTGTTCACCCTGCTCGTGGCTGGGAGCATCACGACCGCGTATCTCATCGGCAATGCCGCCAACACCCTCGCGAGGACACCGCAACTCGCAGCCCGCGCACGCGCCGATCGAGCCCTCATCCCGCCACTGGTGGAGGAGTCGCTTCGACACGACGCCCCAGCCCAGATGATGTTCCGCACCGCGACCCGAAACGTCGAGCTCGCCGGGTCGGTCGTGCCCAAGGGCGCCACGGTCGTGGCGCTGCTCGGATCGGCGAACCGCGACCACACGGTGTTCGTCGACCCCGACGCGTTCCGCATCGAACGGGACAACCGCGACAACCTCGCGTTCGGCCACGGCGCGCACTACTGCCTCGGCGCGGCGCTGGCGAGGCTCGAGGCACGAGTCGCCCTCGAGCAGCTCCTCGCACATGCTTCACACTTCGAGCCCGCCGGTGAGGGCGACCGAGTCAGCTCGCTCGTGTTCCGGGGGCCCACCCACCTGCCGATGTGGTTCCGGTGAGCCACTGGCGGTCGATCGGACTCGATGTGTGGAACGAGCGGCTGCGGTGACGGCACGGCGCGCCCGCGGCTCGGCCACTACCCTGCGACCCGATGCTGCTCACGCCGCGGTATGACGAGTCCTCCTTCGTCCAGCTCGATCTGCCGGTGGGCGATCCAGCGGTGCCGTTGTTGCGGCAGCGGCGACGTCTCGCTTCGCTGCTCGGCGGGTTCGACGCCGAGGAATGGGCGGCGGCGAGCCGCTGCGAAGGGTGGTCCGTGCAGGACGTGGTCGCCCATCTCGTCAGCACGAACCAGTTCTGGGCCTTCTCCATCGGGGCCGCGCTGGCGGGTGAGCCGACTCGATTCCTGACGACGTTCGATCCGGTGTCGTCGACCGTTGCGCTCGTCGATGCGGTCCGATCGCAGTCGCCCGCCGAGGTGCTCGACCGCTTCGTCGAGACGAGCGAGGCCATCGCTGACGCCGTCGCAGGGCTCGACGACGACGGCTGGAGGACGCTCGGTGAGGCGCCGCCGGGCCACGTCCCGCTGCGCGCCGTCGCCCTGCACGCGCTGTGGGACTCGTGGATCCACGAGCGCGACATCGTGCTGCCGCTCGGGCTCACCGCGGTCGAGGAATCGGACGAGGTCCTCGGCTGCCTCGTCTACGGCGTCGCGCTCAGCCCGGCATTCGCCGTGGCACGGGGCACCACGCGCCGGGGGGCGATCGTGGTCGAGGCCACAGATCCCGACATCCGCTTCACCGTGGAGGTCGCCGACTCGGTGGTCGTGCGCGCCGCCGACGCGCCCGCCGACACGCCGGTCGACGCGCTACGTCTCACCGGCCCGGCCGTCGAGCTCGTCGAGGCGCTCTGTTTCCGTGTGCCACTCAGCTGTGTGGTGTCCGACGACCAGCGATGGCTGCTCAGCGGTCTCGCCGAGGTCTTCGACCGCGAACCGTGACGCGTCCCCGCGACGAGGGTCGACTGCGCCTGTCGAACTGTCGATCGCGTGGCGGTCAGACGACGACGCGGTCACGGCCGGCGCGCTTCGCGGCGTACATGTTCCGGTCGGCCAGAGCGAGCAATGCGCTTCGCTCGACTTCGTCGGCGGGGGCCGCCGCGACGCCGATGCTCACCGTGACTCCGATTCCTCCAGTGACGTCCGCCCACGCGTACCGGGCGATCTGGCGTCGCAGGTGGTCCAGCCGTTCGATCCCCTCGCGGCGGTCGACTCCCGGCAGGAGCAGGACGAATTCCTCGCCACCCATGCGCACCGCGAGACCGCCGTCGACACTGGCGGCGGCGGCTTGGAGGATGCCTGCCACATGCCGGAGCACCTCGTCGCCGACAGCGTGAGATCGGGTGTCGTTGATGCGCTTGAAGTGGTCGACATCGACGAGGCCGACGGTCAGATGCGTCCCGTTGTGCTGGAGCTCTGCCAGCAGCTCGTCGAGCCGGCTGTCGAGGTGTCGGCGGTTGTGGAGACCGGTCAGCGAGTCGCGCGCTGACAGCTCGCGAAAGAAGTCGCTGCTGCGGCGGGCCTCGGTCGCCTCGAAGATGGCGTGCAGCGTGCGGCCCCGGCGGTCCCGCTCGAGCGCGCGGACCTTGACGTCGGCGATGTGGAAGGCGCGGAAGCTCTCGTACGCCTCGCGGTATTGTCCGCGCGCGGCGTGCAGCTCGGCCTGTTCGCGCAGCGCCTCGGTGCGCGAGCCGCTGAGGGCATACTGCTCGATCAGAAGACGGCACTGGTCGAGTGACGCTTGTGCCGCGTCGAGGTCACCCGCAAGGCGGCGCACCTCGGTGAGCGTGAGCAACGCCAAGACCAGACCGTCGCAGTCGTCGCCGTCGGCCTC
>DASUEW010000009.1:0-4389 GCA_036274875.1 Ilumatobacteraceae bacterium | reverse complement strand
TCGTGTCAGGGGTCGTAGTGTCAGGGGCCGTGGTGTCAGGGGCCAGGGTGTCGTCGACGATGGTGTCGTCGACGATGGTGTCGTCGACGAGCTCGGCACGGTCAGCGGCGGGGAGGAACGTCGCAGCACCCGCCGCGGCGATCCCGCCCATCCCGATGAGACTGGCCGCCACGACAGCGGCGACACGGAGCGAACGTGGCGATCCAAACGTTCGGACCGTGGCGGGCGTGCTGGCCATGGTCGCGGCCATCGCATCGACCGCTGCGTCCTCACCTGCCAGTTCGGCGGCGGTGGGGGCGCCCCGAAGGGCTCCGATGACCTTGTCGAGTTCCGGCTGATCGTTCGTCACGGTCTGTTGATCGTTTGGGACCGCTCGTCCGTTACAGCCAGCTCTTCGGCGAGCTTGCGCAAGCCTCGATGAACGAGCACACGGACGTGTCCCTCACGGCGACCCATGAGTTGGGCGACTTCGTCGACCGCCAGGTCGGCGACGACCCGCAACAGCACCGCCTCCGCCATGTCGGGCGGCAGGCGCCGCACCAAGGCGAGGGCCCGATCGAGTCCGCCGATGTCGTCGAACGCGCGGGCACTCGAGTCGTCTGCACGATCCGCCATGGCATCGCCAGCGATGTCCTCGCGGCGCGTGCTGTGCTTGCGACCAGCATCGATCTGCCGGCGGCGAGCGATCGTGAACAGCCAGCGGCGGAACGCGTCGCCGTCGCCGCTGAAGCGGTGGAGCGACGCTGCGACGTCGATCCACACCTGCGACGCCAGGTCCTCGGGCTGGGTGCTGCCGCGTCCACGGAAGTAGCGCAACAAGAGGTGCTGATGGGAACGCCACAGGGCGCCCAACGCTTCGCGATCACCCGATCGAGCGCGTTCGATCCACTCGTCCATCGCGACCAGTATCGGTCGTTCTGACTGGCGACATGAGCAAGCCGCTACAGTCCGGTTGGCCGAGGGGCATCGATGCGACACGATACGGATCACGCCGAACCCGGCCTCGTCCACCCGGAGGTGGCCGCAGCGCTCGGGCGTCTTGCCGAGCTGGCGACCACACGGCAACCCGACGAGGCCGTGCTTCCCGAGTTCCTCGCCCGGTACTACCGGGAGCTGCCGGAGCCCGATCTCGACGATCGCCGGCTCGACGCTCTCTACTCCGTCGCCGTTGCTCATTTTCGCATCGGACGGCAACGGCGGCCGGGTGAGACGCTTGCCCGGGTCATCTCGCCCGACACCGGCCTCGACGAGTCGCGGCCGCCGCGCTCGATCCTGTTCGTCGTCACCGACGACGCACCGTTCCTCGTCGACACCATTCGCATGGCCGTCGAACGGCATCGACTCGACATCCACCTGATGGTGCATCCGATGCTCGACGTCGCCCGCGACGACTCGGGGGTCGCCACCCGTGTCGCTCCGGCCGCCGGCCCGACCGAGGCGTGGACGCAGGTCGAGATCGACTACTGCGACGCCGTGGCGGCCGCGCGACTCGAGGCCGATGCGCTCGCTGCAGTCGCCGACGTCCACCTCGTTGTCGAGGACTTCCCCGCGATGCGCGACCGGATGGCGGCGCTGACCGAGCTCGATCCGATCCTGGAGTGGTTGGCGTTCGAGAACTTCGTCTTCCTCGGTGCGGCCGAGTACGACCGGACCGACCACGGGCTGGTCGTCCGCCATGGCACTCAACTCGGTCAGCTGCGCGCCGAGCACGAGATCGACCCACCCCCGGTGGAGGCCGACTCTCCGCTCGGCGCGGTCGTCATCTCGCGGAGCGAGGCCGCGTCGACGATCCACCGCGGGTCGCGGCGTACGTGTGTGAGCGTTCGCGACGGGGATCTGGAGCATCGCTTCGTCGGTCTGCCCGCATCGGGCGTCTACCGCCAGAGTGCCCTGTCGATCCCCACGGTCGGTGATCGAGCGCGGGCCGTGCTCGCCCTCGTCGACGCCGGGATGGAGACCCACACCGGGCGGTCGATACGCAACACGCTGGAGACGCTTCCACGCGATCTTCTCTTCGAGCTCGACGCCGATCGACTGGCGCACCTCGTGATCGACATCGTCGGCCTCCAGGAACGTCAGCTGGTGCGGATCTTCGACGTCGCCGAACCGGTCGGCGCCTGGTCGACCGTGCTCGTGTACGTGCCGCGGACCCGGTTCACGGCCCGGCTGCCCGAGATCGTCGCCGAGGCCGTGGCCGCCGCCTACCACAGCTCGTATCGTGACGTCGAGTCGCTCGTCGGTGCGAGCACCCTGGCGCGGATCACGCTTACCGTCCGCCGCCCCGACGGGGTTCCACCAGTCCTCGATCGTCTCGCCGACGTCGTCGACGAGCTGACGACCTCATGGGACGATCGTCTCCGCAGTGTGCTCACCCGCCAGCTCGGCGCGGCCGCCGGCCGGTCGCTGTACGAGCGCGTCGGCGTGCATGCGCCCGCCGACTTCCGTGCCAACGTTCCACCTGCCCGGGCAGTCTCCGACCTCGAACGAATCGATCGGCTGCTTGCGTCCGGGCACGGCCTGACATCGGAGATGAACCACGACGAAAGCGCCCCTGCCGACGAGTGGCGTTTCCGGGTGTACCGCCGCGGCGAGCCGGCGGCGTTGTCGGAGCTCCTCCCGCTTCTCGCCCACCTCGGGCTGGTCGCGCTCGACGAACGGCCATCGACGTTCGTGATCGGCGCGGATCGGGTGCATCTCTATGACATCGGTGTGCGCGTCCCGCCGGGGACCGACGTCGGGACCGCGCAATCGGAGCTCGAGTCGACGTTCGAGGGCCTCATGTCTGGCGACGTCGAAGCCGACGGCTTCAACCGACTCGTGTCGGTTGCGGGCTTGACCGCCCGTCAGGTCAGCGTGCTGAGGGCGTATGCGAAGTACCTGCGCCAGATCGGGTTCGCGTTCAGCCAGTCGTACATCGAGGACACGTTCTCCCGCCTTCCCCACCTCGCGACGCGCCTGACCGAGCTGTTCGAGGCGAAGTTCGATCCGGCACTCGCCGACCGCGAGGCGGCGCTCGTCGCGGCCCGCGGCAGCCTCACGATCGACCTCGACGCGATCCAGCTCCTCGACGACGATCGCATCTGTCGAGCGTTCCTGATGCTGATCGACGCGACAGTGCGCACCAACCGCTACCTCGGGAAGCCGACGCTGTCGTTCAAGCTCGACCCGGCGGCGATCCCGGACCTGCCGCGGCCACGGCCGATGTACGAGATCTTCGTGTGTTCACCACGGGTCGAGGGCGTGCACCTGCGTGCTGGGCCGATCGCGCGTGGTGGGATCCGGTGGAGCGACCGTCGGGAGGACTTCCGCACGGAGGTGCTCGGTCTCGTCAAGGCCCAGATGGTCAAGAACGCGGTCATCGTGCCCGTGGGCGCCAAAGGCGGATTCGTCGTCAAGACCCCGATGGGCGATCCGGCTCAGCACCGCATCGAAGGCGAGGAGTGCTACCGCGAGTTCGTGCGCGGGATGCTCGATCTCACCGACAACGTCGTCGGTGGTGTGCTCGAGCACCCACCCGACATGGTGATCTACGACGGTGACGACCCGTACCTGGTCGTCGCCGCCGACAAGGGCACCGCCACGTTCAGCGATATCGCCAACGCCGTGGCTGCGGAGTACGGCTTCTGGCTGGGCGACGCGTTCGCGTCCGGTGGGAGCGCCGGTTACGACCACAAGGTGATGGGGATCACGGCCCGCGGTGCGTGGGAGAGCATTCGGCGACACGCACGCGTGCTCGGCAAGGATGCCGACTCGGACCCCATCACGGCAGTCGGGATCGGCGACATGTCCGGCGATGTCTTCGGTAACGGCATGCTCCGCTCGCGGCACCTCCGGCTGATCGCGGCCTTCGACCATCGGCACATCTTCATCGACCCCGATCCTGACGCCGAGCTGGCGTTCCACGAGCGCAAGCGCCTCTTCGGGCTTCCGCGTTCGTCATGGGACGACTACGACACGCGGCTGATCTCGACCGGTGGCGGGGTGTACCCCCGCTCTGCCAAGTCGATCGCGCTCAGTGTCGATGCGCGAACGGCGCTCGGAACGACCGCGGAGCGCGTCACCCCGATCGAGTTGATCCGCATCATCCTGACGGCACCGGTCGACCTGCTGTGGAACGGCGGCATCGGTACGTACGTGAAGGCGAGCAGCGAGACCCACGCCGACGTCGGTGATCGCGCCAACGACGCCCTGCGTGTCGACGCCTCGGAGCTGCGCTGCCGGATGGTCGGAGAAGGCGGCAACCTCGGGTTCACGCAGCTCGGTCGCGTCGAGTACGCGCTCGCCGATGGTCTGATCTACAACGACGCGGTCGACAACTCCGGCGGTGTCGATTGCAGCGACCACGAGGTCAACATCAAGATCCTGCTCAGCGATGTCGTCGCCGCGGGC
>DASUEW010000008.1:0-7264 GCA_036274875.1 Ilumatobacteraceae bacterium | reverse complement strand
GCACGTTCGTCGAGGGTGTGTGGGACCTGACGACGGTCGCCATGTCGATGCGGTCACGGGGTCGATGGACGACCACGCCGTCGAGATCCAATCGGGTGACGCAGCGGTGGACGATCACGTCGACCGGGTCGCCTTTGGGCCGTTCGATGTCCCAGAGTGACGCCGCCGAGCGGTGCGACGCGACAGCGGTCGTGCCGGCGGCCAGCACGCCGGCGTAGATCCGCTGCACGGGGGTGGCCGGAGTCCCGTGGAGGCGGGCCACGCCGGGGTGCATCAGGTCCAGCTGGTCCCGTCGGATCGCCCGGTACCAGGCCGATTCCGTCCATCCGAGGGCGATCGCCCGCCGCATCGTCACGACGCCGTGATGCGATTGCGCCCATCCGTCGAGCTTTCCGAGATCCACGCCCCCCTGCGTGCACCGAGCGACCGAAAAGGGAACCCAAAACGTTTCTGGGCTGCCATTTCCTTCGGGTGGCGAACGTTCTGACAGCCCAGAACGGTGTTCCGGGGTCAGGGCCGACCGTTCTGGGCTGTCGCGGCCGGCGGGTGTCGAAAGTTCCTGCAGCCCAGAACGGCTGGCGGAGCGGGTCAGGGTGCTCGGGTGTCGAGGAGGCGTTGTGGGGTTTGGCCGCTGAACGTGGCGCCCATCGATCCGACGATGTCGACGAGCACGTGGGTTGCGGTGCTGGAGAACACGCAGATGTGGCCGGCCGGATCGGGCTCGACCAGGACGAAGTTGGCGACGTCGCGCCCGGCCTCGACGTTGAGGTTGGAGGCGACGGGCAGACCCGCGGCACACGGGAACACCGTCAGGAACCCGTCACCGGCCGCCTGTGTGGCGGTGATGTTGGCGAGCACTCCGCCGGCGGTCGCCGGAATCCCCGCTGCGCCGACGTCGATCTCGGTCGTGGAGCCGGCCGCCACCCCGAACCCTCCTGGCCGGGTGTCGAGGACGCGTATCGGCGCGACGAGATCGAGCTCGGCCGTGCCGTCCAAGACTGCGAACAGGTCGATCAGCAGGTTGACGTCGCTGGACGCGACCACGCACACCTCACCGGTGATCCCGGGTCGCACGATGGCGAGGTTCGGGGTCGCGGCGTCGGCGCCGTAGTTGACGTTCGACGTCTCCGGCACCTGCTCGTCGCACGGGTAGACGGTGGCGAAGCCGGGTCGGGCGGCGCCGACCGCGGTGACGTCGAGTGCCACCGCAGCGGTCGTCGCGACGCCCGGGATCGCCGGGATCTCCACGCGCAACGGCACGCCGGCCGGATGCCGCGCCGCCGGGCCGGCGTTGCGGGTGTCGGCGAGACGTTGCGGGCCGGCCGGGACGACACCGGTGCCGGCGGGCAGGCGGCCGGTGATGTCGACGATCAAGTTGGTGTCGGTGAACGAGTACACGCACACCTCGCCAGCGGCGCTCACCGGCACGATCGCGGCCGAGGCGACGACCTGATCGCGGACGTGGTTGTGGTTGCTCACGACCGGCGTCGCCGAGTCGCACGGGAACGCCGTCAGGAACCCGGCGGTGCGCGGCGACGTGGTTGTGAGGTTGAGCGCGACCGCCGCCGTGCCGGCGGCGTCCGGCACTGCGATCCGGGTGACCGAGCGGGCGGCGACACGATGCGTCGCGGCGTCAACGGCCTGGCGCACGAGCGAGCTGTAGAGCGCGGCGCCGGTGGTGTTGAGGTGGATCGCGTCGTACGTGATCCCGGGCCGGTCGGCGACCGCCGCCCAGTCGATGAGCGTCAGGTTCGGGTGCCGCTCGACCGCCCGCTCGAGGTGCTCGTTCACCGTCGGGAAGTACCAGTAGTACGGCTGGACCTGGGTCCACGCGCCCGCGGTGATGAACTGCGGTTTCACCTCGCGCAGCGTCACCCAGAACACGTGCTCCACGCCGCGTTCTTCGAACGCCCGGATGATCGAGTCGATCGAGCGGTCGAACCGGGCCGGGTCCCAGTACGGGTAGTTGTAGCCACCCGCGATCACGCCGTAGTCGCCGAGCACCGACTGCGGCACGGCGCGGACGTACTTCGACTCGAGTTGCTCGACGAACAGCGCCGGAGTGCCGTCGAGCACGACCTGCCAGTCGGCCGGGAAGGCGCCGGGCAGGGCACCCTGGGCGCCGAGGCCCACCGAGTCGGCAACCATGTACACCCGCTTGTCCACCGGCGCCGACTCGGGCACGCCGGGCTCGGCCGTCACCCGCGAATGGGTGGCGCCGAGCATCACGCCTTCGACTACGAGTGCGGCGACGACGAGGGCGGCCGTCATCGCGACCGCCCGGCGGGCGCCGATCACGCGCGGCTCACGATCGTGGCCGCCGTCACGGCAATCACGTCACCCACCAGCCGGTGGTGTCGAACAGCGAGTGGGTCACGGCCGACGCCACGAGGCACAACCGGCCGTCGGCGCTGACGCCGACCGTCAGGGCGTTGGCGAGCACGAGCCGCGCGTCGGCGTTCACGCTCGACGTCTCGGGCGGTGTGCCGCAGCCGTAGGCGGTCAAGAACGCGCCCGTGACCGGCGAGACGATCGTCAGCGTGCCCGTCACCGCCTGGGCGCCGGCGGGCGCGACGCGACTGTCGATCGTCTGCAGGCGACCGTGGATCGGCGCCCAACCGCCGACGCCGCTGCGGGTGTCGATCATCCGCGTCGGTTCGGCCGGAACGAACCTGAGTCCGGTGCCGGCGGTGAACGAGCCGGTGATGTCGACGATGACGTCGACCGGGGTCGACGCGAACACACAGATCGTGTCGGCGGCACCCGTGGGGACGAACGCGCTGCCCGCCACCGGTTCCGTCGGCCCGAAGTTGACGTTGGACACGTTCGGCACCGCGCCACCGCACGGGTAGGCCGTGAGGAATCCCGACGTGGCCGCCGCGGTGGCGGTCAGGTTGACGGCGACCGCGTCGGCATCGGCGGGCACGGGGATCGTCAGGATCTGCGTCCTGCCCGTGTTGCGCGTGTCGGCCAGCCGCGAAGGTGTCGCCAGCGGCTGGAACCTGCTCCCAGCCCCACTCCCGGTGAACGCGCCCTGGAGATCGACGATCACGTGGCTGGCGGCGTCGGAGTACACACACAACGTCTTGGCGGCGGACAGTGGAATCACCGCCATCGCGCCTCGGTCGCCGCCTGCCGGGTAGTTGACACTCGACACGTCGCGCAGCGGTCGATCGCACGGATGGGCGGTCAGGAAGCCGGCCGCCTGGGGCTGGGTCGCGGTCAGGTTGACGGCGACCGCGGTGGTCCCGGCCGGGACGTCGCCGCCGAGATCGACCGTGAGTGTGCCGCCTGCCGCGAGCCTTCCCGGCGCGTTGCTGCGAGTGTCGACGATCCGCTCCGGCGGCAGCGGCATGTACTCACTCGCTGCCCCGAGCGGCGATGGGAGCGGCGCGTCGCCGCCGACCCGGGTCGCCACTGCGATGTCGTCGGTGAACACCTGGGCCATCAACTGCGAGCGCATCCGGTAACCCTCGGGCGCGAGATGCGTCCCGTCGCTCGACGGAAACGGACCCGACGCCATCACCGTGGGCCAGTCCCACGTGTAGAAGTCGTCGCGCTCGTCGGCGATCTGCTGGAGCGCGAGGTTCCAGTTGTCCTGCTGTCCGCGGTGGGTGAACAGCCGCGTGATCTGCGGCCACCAGATCTTGTGGCCGGGCCCGATCGTGTCGACCAGGTGCATGATCGCGTCCCGGGCGCACGCCAGGTCGACGTTGCAGAAGCCGGAGTCGTTGGCGCCGAGGTTGACGATGACGCTGGGCGCGTCCCATCCCTGCAATCGCCACTCGTTGATCCAGAAGCTCGACCGGAACGACTGGTTCACCGCGAACTGACCGCTCGTGTACCCCTCGCCGGCGCGCAGGCGCACGGGTCCCCATCCATGCTCGACGAGGCGCGCCGGAAGCGTCGGCGAGTAGAAGGCTGCCCCCATCAGGATCGAGTCGCCGATCACCGTGACGGCACCGAGCGGCCCGGATCGTTGATCGAGGATCTCGATCGGCGCCGCATGCGCTGGATCACTCGGGCCGACCGTCACCGCGAGAGACGCCGTGGTTGCGACGACGAACGTGGACGCGAGGCGGGCGAGTCGTCGCATCACACGCAAGAGTACCCGTGAGCCGGTTCCGTACACTTGCGACGAGGATGGGGAGTCGCCCGACGATCAGCTACCAGCCGGCGCTCGACGGGGTGCGCGCCGTGGCCGTGCTCGCGGTGCTCGGCTTCCATGCCGAGGTACCAGGGTTCGGGGGCGGGTATCTGGGTGTTTCGGTGTTCTTCACCCTTTCGGGGTTTCTGATCACCACCCTGCTGGTGAGCGAGGCGGAGAGCACGGGACGCGTGTCGGCCGGTGCGTTCTACGCCCGCCGCGCGCGGCGGCTGCTGCCGGCCAGCGTGTTGTGCGTCTCGCTGATCGTGGTGCTCGCCGCGGTGACCGATCTGTTCGACGGTGTCGCCGACCTGCGCGCGCACGTCGTCGGGTCGTTGCTGCAGGTCGCCAACTGGGTGTTCCTGTTCGGCGACGGCTCGTACCAACAGCTGTTCCAGCAGGCCGCGGGGACTGCCTCGCCACTCGAGCACTACTGGTCGCTGGCGATCGAGGAGCAGTTCTACTGGCTGTGGCCGATCTCGTTCCTCGCCCTGACCCGCGTCGCGACGACGCGCCGGGCGCAGACCGCGGTGCTGGGCGCGCTCACGGCGGCGTTCGCGATCTCGTCACCAGTGATCGCCGCGGTGTGGGGTGGAGATGCCGCGTACTGGGCCACGCCGGCGCGTGCCGCCGAGATCCTGATCGGTGGTGTGCTCGCGCTGGCCATCCACGGCCGGTCGTTGCCGCGGCGGTGGTCGTTGGCGGCGCCCGTTGCGTTCGTCGCCCTCGCGGCAGCGGTCGCGACGTTCCAATCCGCAGGCGGCCCCGCGTACTCGGGCGCCCTCCCGCTCGTCGCCGTCGGCAGTGCCGCACTGCTGCTCGGGCTGCAGGTCGAGGGACCGGTGCGCACAGCGTTGTCGATCCGTCCGCTGACCTGGCTGGGGAGGATCAGCTACGGCGTCTACCTGTACCACTGGCCGGTGTACGTCATCGTCGACGAGCGCCGCACCGACCTCGACGGTGCACCGCTGGTGATCCTGCGGTTGGTGATCACGCTCGCGATCGCCCAGTTGTCGTACATGCTGGTCGAGCTTCCGATCCGTCGCGGCCGGTCGGTTCGACTGCCGATCACGTTCGCCGCGGCCGCCGGGGTCACGGCCGCGGTCGCGATCGTCGGGATCGCGGTGGTCCCGGCATCGGCCTCCGACTACTGGACGGGATCCGACGCCGATGCGCGGGCCGCTTCGATCCAGCCGAGTGGTGAGCCGCTGGCACCCGTCGTCGCCCGACCGACGAGCACGATGGGACCGCCGAGCGGCGGCCCGGCGACGTCGGAAGCGGCACCAGCCGGCACGCCCGCAGTCACGGCGCCGGTCGACACGGCTGCTGGCGATTCGTCGCCGGTCGACACCGCCGTCGCGGACACCGGACCGCCGACGCTCGCGCCGCTCCCCGAGCTGAGCCGGCCGGTGCGGATCATCGTCGCCGGCGACTCGACCGCGGTCGCGACAGGTGCCGGGCTGGTCGCGTGGGCCGCTGCGAACCCGCATCTCGCCCAGGTCGAGATCGTCGCCGAGCTCGGTTGCGGGTTCGTGCGCGGTGGCGAGGTGATGGTGCTCGAATGGACCCCGGTCGGCGAGCGCTGCGACGAGTGGCTCGACGACACGTTGCCGGCGCGCGTCGAAGCGCTGGCGCCCGACGTCGTGATGCTGATGACGACGTCGTGGGATGTGCTCGACCGCCGCTGGCCCGAAACGGGTGAGGTGGTGCCGACCGATCCGCCGTACCGTGAGCGGATCGTGCGCGACGTCGCCGACGTGTCGGACCGCATCGCTGCCAGCGGATCCGGGAAGGTCGTGTGGGTGCGCGAACCGGTCCCGAACGTCTACTGGTGGGGCTCCGGCCAGGCCCAGGAGGATCCGCAGCGCCACGCCGAGATCTACGCCGCGATGGACGCCGCCGCCGCGTCGAGCGAGGGCCGGGTCATCGTCGTCGATCTCCCGGTGTGGTTGCGCGAGCAGGGCCTCGACGTCGACCAGGGGGCGCGCCCCGACGGCGTCCACTGGTCACCCGAGGCGTCGTTGCGGATCGCCGACGACTACCTCGGCGAGCAGTTGGTCCGTGCCGCGCTGGCGCCGGCCGACCCCGATACGGCGGTCGTCTCCGGCACCGCGATCGGCGGTGGCGGATGATCACCGTCTACACCGACGGCGCCTGCTCGGGGAACCCCGGGCCCGGGGGTTGGGCGTGGGCGGTGGCGCCCGACGGTGAGCCGAACGGGTCGGGTGGCGAGCCGATGACGACGAACCAGCGAATGGAGCTGGTCGCGGCGCTGGAAGCGCTGCGGACTCTCGCGCCGACGGGCGACACGATGAGGGTCGTCTCCGACTCGATCTACGTCGTGAAGTGCTTCCTGGACAAGTGGTGGGTGCGTTGGGAACGGAACGGCTGGCGCAACACCAAGAGGCAGCCGGTCGCCAACGCCGATCTGTGGAAGCCGCTCGTCGAGTTCGAGCGCGCAGGCAACGTGGAGTGGGAGTGGGTGAAGGGGCACAGCGGCGACCGTCTCAACGACTTCGTCGACGGCATGGCCGTGGCGGCCATTCCGCGCTGAACCCACCCGGCGTGCTTGCCGCGTACCCGCAGCGTGTGGCCCACTGACGTTACGATCGCGTTGCGCATCGCTACCCTGGAGGGCCATGATCAGGTCGGCGGCGCGCCTCCTCGTGGTCGCGGCCATCATCGCCGCGATTACCCCGGTACTCACACCTCGTGAGGTTGCTGCCGCGCCCGGTGACGCCAACGAGATCGTCGCCGTCGTCGTCGACGGCGTCGGCAACGGTCACGGCCGAGGCCTCAGCCAGTGGGGTTCGTTCGGCTGGGCCGTCAACCACGGTTGGGACTGGACGCGGATCCTCGACCACTACTACGGCGGCACCACGATGGGTGATGTCCCCAACACAGCGATCACCGTGCGCCTCCTCGCCCTCGACGACCAGCAGACGGCGGTGATCTCGGCCAACGGGACCGCCAATTGGTCGGGTGCCGCAGGCAACTACGGCGCCCTCGTCGCTCGTGAGGTGGACCCGAACACCAGCAGGTATGAGGTCTGGGGAAACCCGACACCGACGTGCCCGGCACCGGACGACACCACGCTCACTGGATGGACGCACCTCG
>DASUEW010000007.1:0-7894 GCA_036274875.1 Ilumatobacteraceae bacterium | reverse complement strand
CGTCACCGCCGACGTGACCGCGACGGTGTCGTTCGTCGGCGCGGCGCGGGTACGTCTCGGTCCTGCAGTGCCCGACCTCGTGCGCGGGCTCTCCGGCCGGGTCGACACCGCGCTCGACATCGACCTCGGTGACACCGACCTCACGTGGACAAGCGCGTGGAACGTGACGTCCGCCGGTGGGATGGCGGCGGGCTCGCTGCTCCCCGGCGCGACGCTCACCGGCTCCGCGATGCTCCCGTTCCTCGAACCGGCGACCGTCGTCAGCGTGGCGGGCACGTACGTGGCTGACGGATGGACGATCGACGGCTCGATCACCGGCGCGCCCACCGTCGCCGGCCTGACTGTGACAGGCGGCGATCTCCACGCCGAGTTGACGTCGACCTCGTTCACCGGCACCGCGACCCTCGGGATCGAGCTCCCGATCGGCGGCGCGGCCCCGATCGACGGCAACCTCGTCGTCGACTGGTCACCGGCCGGCGTCGAGCTCGCTGGTTCGATGCGACTCGACGGCGTCACCGCCGGTTCGATCGCCCGCTTCGACGGGATCACGCTGACGTTCACGACGACCAGCGACGTGACGGCCATCGAGCTCACGAGCGACCCCGACGGAGCGATCGTGCTCTTCCCCGGCCAGGACCTGTTCACGCTGAACCAGCCGTTCGGCTCGCTCACGTCCGACGGGGTGCTGACGATCGGCGCCGCCTCCGCGACCGGTTTGATCGCCGGCGAGGTGGTCGTCTCGGCGGTCAACCCGTCGATCGTGCTCGACCCGGCCGCCGCCGTCCCGTCGACGCTGCTCACACTTCCGTCTGCGACCGGCTCGGTGCCATCGCTCGGCGACGTGTCGGTCACGTTCAACGGGCTGCAGCTGATGAACGACGGGACGTTCCGCGCGACGTCGATCGTGGCCGACCCGGCAGACATCACCGACACCCTCGGCATCGCCGGCATCCTGCCGTTCGACGTCGACCGTGTCGCGATCGTGTTCCCCGACGAATCGAACCTGGACCGCTTCGACGCCACCGTCAGCGGCACGTTCGACTTCGACGCCCTCGGAGCGCTCCCGTTCACACCGATCCTCACGATCGGCGAACGCAGCGTGGACGCCACGACACCGGAGGGCGACCAGCAGCGGTTCACGTTCACGGTTCGCGCCGAATCGCTGTCGGCGGGCGACATCCGCCCGCTCGACCTCGGCCCGATCACGATCGGATTCGCCGACCTCGCCGCGGGTCCACTCACCCTGGGCGCCGCGATCACGCTCGGCGAGTACGACGGCGGCGAGCTGCTCCCACCGGACGGGTTCTCGACCGGCGAGATCTCCGGCTGGATGAGCGTGGTCGCCACCGGCAACGGCCTGTCGGGATCGGTCGAGGCGACGCTTACCGGCAGCCTCGACGTGACGGAGTCGACCGGTGTGCTCGACCTCAGCGCATCGATCGTCGCCGGCGGCGAGTACGACGACGTGTTCACGATCGAGGACCTCGCGCTCGGGGTGTCGATGCGCGTGCGCACCGACGACGGAATCGTGTCGCTCGAGCGTTTCGACGTCGACGACGTGACCGTCGGGCTGCTGTCGGTCGCGTTCGGCGACATCGTCAGGCTCACCGTCCGGGACGCCACCCTCGCGGCCGGCACAGCGACGTTCGCGCTCGCACCCGAACCGGGTACCGACTGGATCACGATCGGCGGCACGCCGCAGGACCCGGGCGCCCAGATCGAGCTGATCGGCAGCGACTTCGTCGGCTGGGGAGGCTCGATCGGCAACGTCGCCCTGCGCGCGTCGGAGGACGGCGACGGGAACCTGTTCATCGTCCCGGTGCTCCTGTCGGGCTTCTACGCCGACGTGACCATCGGCGAGAGTCCCTCGCTGGGGTTCCCCGATTGGCTGCCGCTGCGCGTCGACCACGCCGGGCTCAGCTTCCCCGACGTCACCCCGGCCGAGCTCGCCGACGGCGTCGAGCTCAACCCCGAACTGCTCGAGGGCCTGCGAGTGCGCCTTTCGGCGTCACTGGTGGCGAGCGACACGTTCCCGATCACCGGCGCGGTGGAGGGGCTGGAGGTCGACCTCGGCCTGCTCGCCGCCGGTGACTTCCCGATCACCAACCTCGACGCGGCGATGTTCGGGGTCGAGCCGTTCACGATCGGGCCGATGACGGTGGGCGGCGGGCTGGGGCTCGGGATCATCGAGATCGACGTCGACGACGACGGAATCGTCGACGACCGTGTGTTCTTCGCACGGGTCTTCGGGGAGTTCGCCTACTCCGGGTTCGGCGCCGGGATCGACATGGTGCTCACCCAGTACGGCCCGGTGCTCGCCAAGATCAGCGCCCCGACGCCGATCCCGCTCGGCACCAGCGGGCTGATGCTCGCCGGCGTGCGCGGCGGCATCCAGTTCGGCGGGGAGGGCTTCACCCCGCCGGCCGACCCGATCGAGCTGTTGACGTCGCCGCAGTACGACCTCGACTTCCCGATCACGTTCGACACGATCCGCGAGTCGGTGCTGTCGTGCGCCGCCGAGAACGCCGGGCGGTCCGGCACGCCCGACGCGACGTGGCCGTGCTTCACCTGGAACGACGGCGGCACCGTCACGATCGGAACAACACTGACGAGCTACGCCGCGCCGGGCGTTGTGTCGGCCGACCTGAACGGCGCGATCGACCTGCGATTCGCGCCTGACGGCAGCCTGCCCGCACTGCGGCTGGCGGCGACCGGCACCGTCGACGTCTGGGGCATCGAGATCGCCGACGCTGGCGTGCTCGTCGCCTTCGACGACCCGCTCGCGCCCACCCTCGACATGGCGGTGCAGATGCCCGGCGTGTCTGGCCCGGTCGGATTCATCATCCCGGCGACCGGCCGGTTCACCGTCCACGTGGGCACCGACGGCATCGCCGCCGGGGCGATCGAGGCCACACGCATCCTGCTCACCACCGTGGCGGAGGCGGCGACGACGGGCAGTGAGGAACTGTTCGGCGACGCGCTCGACGCCCTCGCCGCGTCACTGGAGGAGGCCCGCACGTTCACCGACGCGACCGGGAACCCGCTCGACCGGGCGGCGACGGAGCGCGTCGCGCCGTACCGGCCGCTCGTCGCCGCGCTGCTCGACGTGAACGGCGACGGGATCGTGTCGCCGGCCGAGCGTCAACCGATCGACCGCGGCTTCCTCCTCGACCGGATGCTCGGCAGCGACGACCTGCCGGCGTTGCTCCCGACCTCGTTCCCGACCTCGCCCGTCGAGGCCGCGGCGCTCGGCCAGCGGCTCGTCCCGGTCTTGCGGGCGTTCCAGGCGGCGCTGATCGGAGAGGCCGAACGTCTCGCTACGGTCCCTGGAGCGTCCTACGACCTCGACGACTTCATGGCCGATCCCGACGTCGACACGTACACCACAGCCGGTCTCGCGTTCGTCGACCTCATGCGCGACGCCGTCCTCACCGGGATGCAAGAGGGCGCCGCAGCGTGGGGTGAGATGTTCGATCCGGTCCTGCGCTTCGAGGGTGCCATCCAACCGGTGATCGGCGGGGTCCCGTTCGGTGAACCGACCGACTCGGGGACGTTCACGATCGGCCGCGACCAGATCGGGTTCGGCCTGAGCGGGAGCGTCGAGTCGCTGTACCTGTCGACGTTCGGCACCGTCGGCATCGTCGCTGCTGAGCTCAACAAGGTGTTCGGCGTGAACTCGATCATCTCCGCCGAGGGCACGCTGGCCGTTCCCGACGTGTTCGCCGCTGTCGCCCAGGGCGACCTGATGGTGCTCGACCCGTTCGACGCCGACTGGAACGTTCAGCTGGCGGTGACGTCGAAGGTCCTCGGTTTCACGTTCGCCGAGAGCCGCGGGGTGCTCATCCCGCCCGACCTCGACCCGGCCCAGCTGCGCATGCTGGTGTGTCGCGTCGACCGTCCCGACCTGGCGCCGTGTGGCGGCGACCGGATCCCCGTCAACGGCGACGAGCACTGGGATGCGATCGAGCAGCTCGGCGGGCTGATCCTCTCCCACGAACTGCTCGCACCACGGTTCGCGTCCGACCCCGCCGGCGTCGTCGACGACCTCGACCTCGAACTGCCCGACGAGTGGCTCGGCTGGTTGAAGCTGATCGAGAACAACATCACCGCGGTCAGCGCGCTCGACACCGTCGGGAGCTACCAGATCTTCATCCCCAGCCTGCAGACCGTCATCGACCCCGCGTACGCCGTCGAACGGACGTGGCCGACCGCCAGCACCGATCTGGAGCGGTTCGGCTTCGACACGGTCGAGGCCACGGTCGAAGCCGGCGAGCTGCTCAAGGAGGCCTTCTTCGCCGAGGGCTCCTGGGACGTGAACCTGCTCGGTCTGCCGCTGACCAACGGTGTGATCTCGGTCGACGACGACGCGTACGAGGTCGACGCCGCATTCCCGCTCTTCGGCAACGTGCCCGTCACCGTCGAGTTCGGCGGCGTCAGCGTCACCGCTGGTGGCGACCCGATCGCGCTCCCCGTCCCCGGGTTCGACGTCACCGTGACCGGCGACGACCCGGCCGCAGCCCTGGCCGGTTTCGGGCTGCCAGAGCTCATCACGCTCGACGGGACCGCCTCGGTCAGGCTCCAGGGCTACGGGCCCGGCTACGACCCGGACTCGCCGGTCGCGATCCGACGCCACGGTGGGCTCCAGGTCGACGCCACGCTCGACCTCGCCGGACTCGTCGACGGCGCCGAGTTCACGCTCACGGTCGTCGGCACCGACCCGGCCACCGCAGATCTGCACGGCTCCGCCCACGTCGACCAACTCGGCCCGTTCGCCGGGGTGACGATCACCGACGCCACGCTCACCCTCCAGCGGGTCGCCGGCACGTGGTCGCTCGGCGTCTCCGGATCGGCGACCACGACGATCGGCGCCGGAACGGTCACCGGGACGCTCGACGGTGCGCTCGAAGGCTCCCTGACCGTCCACCTCGGCAAGCCCGTCGACCTCGGCGGCTTCACGATCGACTTGGCGATCACGGTCGCGTTCGGCCACTCGGACCGCGGCGGGCCGACGTTCGCCGCCACGCTGCACGGCGAGATGGACTACCCGGCGCTGGGCATGCGGGACGTCACGGTCGACGGCGCGTTCGGCAGCAACGGGATCGACCACGTGACGCTCGACGTCACGGCCGCACCGCTCGGACCGGTGCAGCTCACCAACGCCTCGTTCGAGCTCCAACAGCATCCTCCGGGCAGCGGGACATGGCGGATGGAGATCGGTGGCACTGCGACCGTGCCCGGCGTGCTCGACCCGGTCACGGTCGACGGCTCCCTCTCCCCCAGCGGCGTCGGCACGCTCACGATCGTCGGCTCCGGCGACCTGCATCTCGGCGGCTCTGCGACACCGTGGCTCGTCATCGCCAGCCCGACCGCAAGCATCATCAAGACGAGCAAAGCGATCATGCTGGACGCGTCGGGAACGACGACGATCCTCGGCGCGTCGCTCGCGGTGACGGGCTCACTGAGTCTCGGCAGCACCGTGACGGGTTCGTTCACAGCCGCGACGCCGGCTGACGGCACTCCGTTCGGCGCCGCCACGTTGCACGGGTCGTTCACGATCGCGCACAACGGCAGCACGCCCAGCGTGTCGTTCGCGGGCACGGTGAATGTGCCGGGCATCAGCAGCTCGCTCGGGGCGAGCGGGAGCATCTCGTCGTCGGGAGCGATCACGTTGCAGCTCACCGCTTCGTCGCTGACGATCGACGGCTTCACGTTGACCAACGGCTCGTTCGCCGTGGTCCGCACCCCCGTTTCGAGCAGCTTCTTGACGACGCTGACCGTCGACGCCGAGCTCGGTGTGCTCGGCGTGACCGCCGACGTCGCCGGATCAGTGGGGATCAGCACGACGACGATGTCCGGCAATCTTGCGCTCTCGACCGCGCAGCCGTTCGCGCTCGGCGGGTTCCAACTCACCGGCGGGTTCACCCTGCAGGTCGGCTCGTTCGGGGCCAGGCTCGGCGTCAACTCCAAGCTCACCGTGCCGGCCATCGTGGCTGAGGCGACCGTCAACGGGCAGCTGGACTGGTCGAGCGGCCACCTGGTGGGTTCGCTGACGGTCGTAGTGCCGACTGCGATGCCGCTCGGCGGTGCCGGTTCCGCACTCCGCCTCGGCGGCTCGATGACACTGACGCGCCAGGTCGTGTTGACCTCGCCGCCCGGCCCGCAGCTCGTCACCAAGCTCTCGTTGACAGGTGGGTCGCTCAACTGGTCGGGCGTCGACACGTTCGATCTCCCGGACTTCACGATCGCGAGTGATGGATCGTTCGACGTGGAGGCGGACGACGACACGTTCTCGATCGGCCAGTTCACACTTGGCCTGCCAAACGTCGACGTCCACGTCGGACCAGCGGGCGCCGGCACCGAGCTCCGGATCGGCACCGCGACCCTCTCGATCACCGGACTCGGGCAGGTGATCTCGATCCCTGCGTTCGACGTGGCGACGAGCGGTGACTTCGCCCGCGACCTGCCCGGCCTGTCGTCGTTGGGCATCGGAGGCTATGACGTCGACGTCATCGCGTCACTGTTCCGCTTCGAGCGCGTCAACGGCGTGTTCCGCCTCCGCCTCAACGGTCCGGCGAACCTCGATGTGCCGGGCCTCCCGGCCACGATCCTCCTCGACACGTTCCAGATCGCCAGCAACGGCACGGTCGCCGCTGTCATCACGGTGAGCCGAATCGGCCCACCGGCGCTGAGCATCCGCGGCGCATCGATGTCGTTCACGCGGACGGCGACGACGGGCCCGAACCTGGCGATGGTCGGCGGGACCCTTCACCTCCCTATCGGTCAACCGATCTCCCTGCCCACGCTCACCTTCGACAGCAATGGCGACCTCGCCCGAAACCTGACACGCGCGCTGACGCTCGGGCCCGGGTTCGTGGCGTCGAGCGTGCCACTCGAGTTGGTCGCCGAGGACGGCGTCATCCGACTGAACCAGACCGCCAATCGGAGCGTGACGCTGATCGGCTCGACGGTGACGCTCGAAGACTTCACCGCCGGCTCCGACGGATCCTTCTCGGGCTCCGTCACCGGAACCGTCAAGCCACTCGGGTTCGAGCTGGCCAGCGCCTCGTTCACGATCTCCAAGACCGCCGGCTCGGTCGACGCCACGATCACGCTCGACGATGCTGACGATGTCGACTTCGGGGTGGCCGAGGCCTCGGTGTCCGGCTGGGTCAGAACCAACGGGCGGTTCCAGTTCACGAGCACCGTCACGATCGAACCGAGCAGCTGGTTCAACCTGTTGGATCCTCCTCGGCTCGTCACACTCGACGGATCGGTCTCGGTCACGCTGAAGAACTGGGGTATGTCGGGCACGTTCTCCGGCGAGCTGTGCCTCCCCTTCGGGGCTTGCGTGTCGACCTCCAACGGCGATATCTCCGCGACCGGCCGCCTCGTCGGGACGTTCCATTTCGACCCTCCCGGTTCGAACCTCGACGGCTCCAGCAACGCGTTCTACCAGGACATCGACATCCAGCTGTTCAACCCGGTCCCGCCGTTGCCCGACTCGACCTCACCGTCGATCGCGCCGATCGATGACGTGGCGGTCAATGGGTTCGCGCCGAGCCCGGCGTTCTACTCGGTGAACGTGTCCGACGATCGTGACAACGACGTCGCCGTCTCGTGCACAAAGGCATCCGGGGCGACGTTCCCGGCTGGAACGACGGTCGTCACCTGCACTGCGACCGACGACGCCGGCAACACGGCCACGCGCAGCTTCACCGTCACCGTCCTCCCCCTGATCGGGTACGTGATCGCGATCGGTGGAACGACAGCCAGCCCTGGATCGACGCCCGTCACCATGCCGATCGGCAGCGCGGCAACGGTGACCGTCGGTGGGTTCGCACCGAACACGCCCGTCAAGGGCATCATGCACAGCACCCCGACCGCCCTTGGCAGC
>DASUEW010000006.1:0-6347 GCA_036274875.1 Ilumatobacteraceae bacterium | reverse complement strand
ACTCGAGCACGAGATGGAGTTCACGGCCGTGGTCTCGATGGCGAAGCATTTCGTCGCCAACAGCCTGTGGCGGATCATCGACCGCGCGATCCAGGTCCACGGAGCGCTCGGCTACTCGACGGACACGCCACTCGCCCACATGCTCACGCAGGCCCGGTGGGCGCGCTTCGCCGATGGTGCCGACGAGATCCACCAGATGCGCATCGCCCAGCGCACCATCGCCGCCTACAGCGACCACGGCACCACCAAGACCGCAACGGGCAACCTGCCGTTGTGAATTGAGGCAGCTCACAAGACGTCAGCGAGATGGACGTCTGGTCGCCGCCTCGTCCGACGCCGTTCGCTGCGCTTGGGCCGCTCCCAATCGCGCCGTCTGCTTTGATCACCACATGACGCGCACGGTCGTTGCGCCGGACGGATCGTTGTGGCGAGTCCGTCGACGGTGGCTCCTGGGCCGGCCGCGTGCGAATTGGCGGGCCGCCTACCGGAGAACGAGGGGTGGCTTCGAGTTGCTCGAGATCGTTGGCCCGCTCGCCGATCTCCCGATCGTTGGCGGCGGCATCGGCGCCGTCCTCGCCGTGGTGTTGGCACCCGTGATCATCGTGCTCGTCGTGCTGCTCCTCGTCGGGACCGGACTGCTCCTCGTCGACATGGTGCTGCTGCTCGGTGCGCTGGTCCTTGGTGGTGCCCTGCGTTGGTTCGGCCGGATCCCGTGGCCGGTCGTGGCCGACTCGTCGACCGGCGATCGGTACGTCGAGTACGTCTCGGGTCGGACAAACGTGTCAGCTCTCGTCGACGACCTCGCCGACCGACTCGAGGCAGGCGTGGCGCCCCCCTTTGATTCGGCTTGCCGGTGAGCCGAGTCCAACTGTTCGACTTGCCTCGCCAATGGTGGTGAGCGAGGTCGAACAGTTCGATTTGGGCACCCGGTGGTGGCGGCCGCGGTGAGCCGAGCGAGGTCGCTAGTACTCCGAGCTCGCCAGTTGCGCGGCCCAGCGGTAGTCGGCCGTGCCGGACGGGGAGCGGACGACCTGGTTGACGAACACGATCTGTTTGGGCAGCTTGTATCGCGCGATGTGGCGCCCCGCCTCGGCGATCAAGGCCGTCCGGCTCACTCCGTACCCGTCGCGTACACGGACGATCGCGACGACCTCCTGGCCCCACCGTTCGCTCGCTCGCGCAGCGACGACGCAGTCGTAGACCGCCTCGTGCGATTTGATGGCCGCCTCGACCTCCTCGGCGAAGATCTTCTCTCCGCCCGAGTTGATGGTGACGGAGTCGCGGCCGTGCAGTTCGACCACACCGCCGACGCGCAGGCGCGCCCGGTCGCCGGGCACCGCGTACCGCCGGCCGCCGATCACCGGGTACGCGCGTTGTGTCTTGGCGCGATCGTCGAGGTAGCCGAGCGCGAGACGGCCGCTCTTGGCCAACCAGCCGAGCTCGGGATCGCCGGGCTCCAGCTCACGGTCGAGGTCGGCGCTGAGCACGTGATTGCCGGGCGTGATGGCGAACGTGCCTGTGGTCGCTCCACCACCCGTCGACACGTGCGCCATCTGACCGCCGGCCTCCGACGATCCGAGGCCGTCGACGATCATCAGCGTCGGCAGTCGCCGCAGGAACTCGTCCTTGAGCTTCGCCGACAGCGGTGCGCCGCCCGACAGCAGGACGGTGAGGCTCGACAGCTCGTACCGCCGGCGCTCCAACTCGTCGAGCAGTGGCCGGGCGAACGCGTCGCCGACGATGAGGAGGAAGTTCAGCTGCTCGCGCTCGACGAGGCCCCAGATGTCGGCCGGGTCGAGCCGTTCCGGGGCGGATTGGATGAAGACGGTCCCACCGCCGAGCCACGTTCGAAAACTCATCCAGTGTCCGGCACCGTGCATGAACGGGGGAGCCAGAAGCGCCCGCAGACCGGTGTTGGCCTCGGCGAGGAAGCCGTCGATCGTGGTCGCCGTCTTGGACCCACCGAAGCACTCGACCATCGCGTCGCCGTTGCGCCACATGACACCCTTCGGCATCCCGGTCGTGCCGCCGGTGTACAGGATGTAGAGGTCGTCGGCGCTCCACTCGACGGGCGGGCGTGACGGCGAGGCGGACGCCAACGCGTGCTCGTACCACATGGCGCCCGGCAACAGGTCGTGGCCCGAGCCATCGGGCACCTGGAGGATGATCCGCAGGTCAGGGAGGTCGGGCATCAGCTCGGCGAGCGTCGGCGCGAACCGGGAGTGCACGACGATCGCCGTCGCCCGCGAGTCCCGCAGCAGGTACAGCAGTTCGTCGGCGACGTAGCGGTAGTTGACGTTGAACGGGGCGACCCGCGCCTTCAACGCGCCGAGCATGCACTCGAGGTACTCGTTGCAGTTGTGGAGGTAGATCGCCAGGTGGTCCTGACCCGACTCGTGTCCCTCCAGCTCCGACCGCTCGACGCGGCAGCCGAGTCCATTGCCGACGAGGTGGTTGGCGAGCCGCCGCGTGCGGTCGGTCACTTCGGACCATGTGAGCCGCCGATCGCGAAACACGAGGCATTCATCGTCGGGCCGCGTGGCCGCGATCGCCTCGTGCACGTCGGCAAGACTCAGCCGAACGGGAGCGGACACGCGGGCAACCTACGGCTGGGGCCAGAACACCCACGAATTGGGGCGTGTCCGATTGAGCCGGCTCACGGCAGGTCGGAGGGCGCCACGTCTGGTCGCCGGCTCGTGCGGTCTAGGTTGGCGCGATGACCAATTCGAGTGGCCGCGACGTCGTGTTCGGCGTGTTCATGCCGCAGGGCTGGAAGATGGAGCTGTCCGGAATCGAAGGCGCTGGCGAGAAATGGGCGACGGCAGTCGACGTCGCGTTGCGTGCCGAGGAGCTCGGCTACGACTCGATCTGGTTGTACGACCACTTCCACAACGTCCCCCGGCCGGCGCACGAGGCGGTGTTCGAGTGCTGGACCACGATCGCCGCGATCAGCCAACTGACGAGCCGCATCCGGCTCGGCCAGATGGTCGGCTGCAACAGCTACCGCAACCCGGCGTTGCTGGCGAAGATCACGTCCACGGTCGACGTGATCTCCGGCGGGCGCCTCGACTGGGGGATCGGCGCAGGGTGGTACGAGAACGAGTATCGGGCGTACGGCTACCAGTTCCCCAAGCCGAAGGACCGCATCGGCATGCTCCGCGAGTGCGTCGAGATCGTGCGTTCGATGTGGACCGAGCCGGAGACGACGTACAAGGGCACCTACTACGACGTGGTCCGGGCGCACTGCGACCCGAAACCGATCCAGTCGCCACACCCGCCGATCTGGATCGGCGGTGGGGGAGAGCAGCTCACTCTGCGCGTCGTCGCCCGACACGCCGACTGTGCGAACTTCGGCGGCAAGCCCGAGCAGTGGGCGCACAAGCGCGACGTGCTTCGCGAACACTGCGCCTCCGTCGGACGCGATCCGGACGCGATCCGCATGACGTGGTCGCCCGAGATGTTCATCCGGCGCACGCAGGCCGAGCTCGATGCCGCCGGGTCGAAGAGCCTGTGGGGCGAGGAACGGTCCAGTTGGGTCGAGGGCAACCTCGTCGGAACGCCCGAGCAGGTCGCCGACAAGGTCCAGGCGTACGTCGACCTCGGGTGCCGCGGGTTCGTGCCGTGGTGCTCCGACTACCCCGACACCGAATCGTTGGAACTCATGGCAACCGAGGTCGCGCCGAACTTCAGACGTATTGGCGGAAGATGATCTCGGCGACGCACGAGGGCTTCGATGCGCCTTCGACCTCGAACGTGAACTCGAGTGTGATCTGGATGCCACCGGCGATCTCGTCGACCTGAAGGAGCTTGACGCCGAGGCGCAGCTTGCTCCCGACCGGGACCGGCGCGGGGAACCGGACCTTGTTGGCGCCGTAGTTGACTCCCATCGCGAAGCCACGGATCTGGACCACCTCTGGATACAGCACCGGGCCGAGCGACAGCGTCAGGTAGCCATGCGCGATCGGCCCGCCGAACGGACCGGCCTTGGCGCGCTCGACGTCGACGTGGATCCACTGGTGATCTCCCGTGGCCTCGGCGAACTGGTTGACACGCTCCTGGGTGATCTCCAGGTAGTCGCTGTACCCGAGGTGCTCGCCGACGAGCGCCGTGGCCTCGTCGATGCCGTTGATGATGCGCGCTGTCATCCCGCCAGCTTGTCAGCACCCCCTCGGGTGCTACGAATGCGGCCATGCCAGACATCCTCACTGCGTATGCCGCGGCGCAACCCGACAAGATCGGCGTCATCGACGACCAGCCGGGGCACGACGTCGTCTCACTGACGTACGCCGAGCTGGAGGCTGGCTCGAACCGGCTCGCCAACGTCCTGCTCGGGCTCGGCGTGATGCCGAACACGAAGGTGGTGTGGTGCGGTCAGAACTCGATCGGCGTCGTGCTGATCGTCAACGCCGCCCGCAAGATCGGTGCGACCGCTGTGCCGCTCAACTATCGGCTCAGCGACGAAGAGGCGGCGTATGTCACCGATCACTGCGACGCCGTGCTGGTGTACGTCGATGCCGAGTTCGCCCCGATGTTCGAGCGGATCCGCGGCGCGCTCCCGAAGGTCGAGACATATCTCGTCTACGACGGGCCGGCGCCGGCCGGGATGGAATCGTGCGATGAGTTGGTCAGCGCGGCGTCGCCGGAAGTGCCGGCGGTCCCAGCCGCGACGGAGGCGGGGGCGACGATGATCTACACGTCGGGCACCACCGGCAAGCCGAAGGGTGCGCTGCGACGCGGCATCGCCGATCCGGTGCAGCTCGGCGCGATGCTGCAGTTCATCGGGTACACCCCCGACGACATCTACATCACGACGGGACCGCTGTACCACTCCGGACCCGGTGGGTTCATGGGCGTGGCGCTGGCGCTCGGGCAGACGATCGTGCTGCAGCGCAAGTTCGATCCGGCGGATTGGATGCGCCTCGTCGACACCCATCGCTGCACGTCGACGTTCGCGGCACCGACGCCGATCCGGATGATCTGCACACTGCCGGACGACGTGAAGGCGCGGTACGACGTCTCGTCGATCAGGATCATGATCGCCAACGCTGCACCCTGGAGCCACGCGCTCAAGCAGCTCTACGTGGCGAACCTCCCGCCGGAGTCACTGTGGGAGGTGTACGGCTCGACCGAGCTCGGGGTCAACACGATCCTGCGGCCGGAGGACCAGATGCGCAAGCCCGGTTCGTGCGGCAAGGAGGCGCCGCTCGTCGAGATCCGGCTGTACGACGACGACGGGGCCGTCGTGACGGCGACCGGCCCGCACGCACCGGGCGAGCTGTACGTCCGGAGCGCGTCGACGTTCGCCGACTACTACAAGCAGCACGACAAGTTCGAGGAGGACCATCGCGACGGTTTCCAGACCGTCGGCGACATCGCCTACCGCGACGACGAGGGCTACTTCTACATCTGCGACCGCAAGAAGGACATGATCATCTCGGGCGGGATGAACATCTACCCCGCCGAGGTCGAAGCCGCGCTCGAGCAGCACCCCGACATCTACGAGGCGGCGGTGTTCGGGATCCCGAGCGACGAGTGGGGTGAGAGCGTTCACGCCGTCATCGTCGCCAGACCGGGCGTCGAGCTCGACGAGGCGTCGGTGACGGCGCATGCCCGGGCACACCTCGCCGGGTACAAGGTGCCACGCTCGATCTCGTGGCTCGACGAGATCCCGAAGACGGGGTCGGGGAAGATCCTGAAGCGAGAGCTCCGGCAACCGTTCTGGGCGGACCGCACGTCGAACGTCTGATCCTGATGTCCGAGGCAGCCGAGGTCGGTGAACACCGGTCAGGCTTCATCACGTTCATCGGGCGACCCAACGTCGGAAAGTCGTCGCTGATCAACACGATCTGCGGGCGCAAGGTGAGCATCGTCTCCGACAAGCCCCAGACGACCCGCCATCGGATCATGGGCGTGCTCACGCGACCGAACGCGCAGTTGGTGTTCGTCGACACGCCCGGGCTGCACAAGTCGGTGTCGGCCCTGGGCGAGCGCGTCAACTCGACCGCGCTGGAGAGCACAGCCGATGTCGACGTGTGTTGCCTCGTGCTCGACGCGATGATGCCGTTCGGGCGCGGCGATCGGTGGGTCGCCGATCGGATCGACGTGTCGCAGGCGGTCGTCATCGTCAACAAGACCGACGCGGCGACCAAGGACCAGGTCGTGGCAATGCTCGGAGCCGCCGGCGGCCTCGGCGCCGAGGCCTACTTCCCGGTCTCGGCGCTCACTGGCGAAGGTGTCATGCCGCTGATTGACCACCTGGAGTCGCGCCTCCCGTCGGGACCGAAGTACTTCCCCGACGGTTCGATCAGCGACATGCCTGAGGAGCAGTGGGTCGCCGAGCTCGTGCG
>DASUEW010000005.1:0-3129 GCA_036274875.1 Ilumatobacteraceae bacterium | reverse complement strand
GCGAACTGCTCGCCGCAGCGGTGGCGGACCAGATCCGCGGGCACGTTGCCGGCGTGCCCGTCGATCCATCCGGCATACCAGATGCGAGCGATCGTCGGCACGTCGCCGAGGCGGGCCGGCCTGATGACCGTCGCATCGCGTTGCGTGCTCATCGATAGCCCTCGGTGTTGGCGGGGAGGCCGGCGTCTTGGACTTCGGGGACATATCGCCAGGCATCGGGTCGGCTGCCGTCGAGATCCGTGAACTCGTAGACCCGGGCGAGTTGACCGCTCGACAGGGATTGCCCGTTCCACCGATTGACGTTGCGATCGGCGGCCAGCGCCACGACCGCGCGGCCGACGAAGGCGGGGCTTTCGGAGATCGCGAAGTGCGGCTGGATCTCGGTGGCATCCCACCACGTGGCTTCGGTGACTCCGAATGCCTCGAGCATCGCTTCGGACCGCAGCCATCCGGGGGTGAGCGCCACGGCGGTGGCCTGGTGCGGCTCGAGCTCGTGGGCGAGGGCGAACGCCATGCGCAAGTTGGCCGCCTTGGCAAGGTCGTAGAAGAACGAGACCCGGTAGTTGGTCGCGTTGTAATCCGCCGTCCCGTCGGTGACCTCGACGACCAGCCCGCCGGGCGTCTCGATCAGCAGCGGGATCGCGAAGTGGCTGGTGATCGCATGCGTGTCGATGGCGAGGCGCAGCGTGTGCAAGCCGAGCTCGAGAGTGGAATCCCACACGGTGGCGTTCCACTCCATGGCGGTCGCGCCCCAGATGTTGTTGACGAGCACGTGCAGCGCTCCGTGTTCGTGACCGATGCGTTCGACGAGCGCGGCGACCTGCTCGGGGTCGAGGTGGTCGACTTGGACGGCGATGCCGTGCCCACCAGCGGCGCTGACCAGTTCGGCCGTCTCCTCGATCGTCTCGGGGCGGTTCATCTCCGACCGGTGGACATGCGTGGTGCGGCCGGTGACGTAGACGCTCGCGCCGGCGGCGCCGAGTTGCACGGCGATCCCGCGCCCGGCGCCACGCGTCGCTCCGGCGACGAGCGCGACCTTCCCGGCGAGTGGTTGGTGCACGTTCGGTCCCTCCTGCGGATCGGCTGTAACTGGCGATTTGCCGGACGACAGTGACAACGTTAAAGTGGATCGCGTGACTAGTCAAGCGCGTTACGACAGTTACACCGATGCGGGTCTGTACGCGTCCGTGGCACTCGTCAACGACTTCACCGTCACGCCGGCTCGCGGATCGAAGCCGTCGGTTGACGACGCGCTCGGCATCCTCGCCGACGTGTTGGCCGTCGACCCGACCTCGGTGGCGATGCTCGACGCGGGCGACGTCCCCGGTTTCATCGCCCTCGCTCACAACCTGCGGACCGTGTTCGAGCGCGTGAGCGCGGACGACCTCGACGCGGCGGTCGAGGCGTTGAACCGCCTGCTGGCCGCGCATCCGGCTCACCCTCACCTCGCCAAGGAGGACGGCCGATGGCGGCTCCACCATCACCCCGCATCCGTGCGGCTGGTGCCGATGTGGACATCGATCTGCGCCGAGAACCTCGCCCGTCTGATCAGCGCCGGCAACGATGCTCGGCTCGGCACCTGTGCAGCGCAGGGGTGCCGACGGGTGTTCGTGGACGAGTCCAAGAACGCCAGCCGTCGGTTCTGCTCGACCACTTGCCAAAACCGGGTCAAGACCGCGGCGTTCCGGCGTCGCCAAGGTCTGGCGAGCCAACGCTGACCGACGCAGGACGATGCCCCAACTGGCGTGCGGGCTGCCATACCCGCCCACCAGGAGGTCGAGCGTTGCCGTGGCTCACGAGTCGCCGGTGTCGATGACGCAGAACCGATTGCCCTCGGGATCAGCCAGGACGACGAAGTCGGGATTGGCGGGGTAGAGGTCCCAGTCCACTCGCGTGGCGCCGAGCGACACGAGCCGTTCCACCTCGGCCGTCTGATCCGCCGCGTCGCCCGCGTAGAGATCGAGGTGGACGCGAGGGTGCCTCTGAACGGGCGACTCGCTCACATCGAGCGCAAGATGAGTGCCGATGTCCGAAACCGGCACCAGGATCGCGTAGTCGTCGTCGGGCGTGATCGCGCGCTTGGGTCGATAGCCGAGCGCCTCGGTCCAGAAGGCCACGGCTCGACCGAGATCCTGGACGCCCATGACGACGGTCCCGACGCTCAACACGAGGCATCACCGACCGGGAACGAGACACGGCCGTTGCGGTTCTTCCGCCGTGTGAACGGCCCGCCGGTCCTTCACAACTGGCCCAACAGTGCCGCCCACGTCTTCGGGCCCACCCGACCATCGCCGCGCAGACCGTTGCTCTCCTGGAACCGGATCACCACGGCCTGGGTCGCCGCGCCGTAGAACTCGTCGCGATTCGCGACGTTGTCGGTGATGAGACCGAGCCGAATCAGGACATCCTGGAGCTGACCGACCACCGGCCCCCGCATGCCCGGCACGACCTCGAGGTTCGGAGCGTCGAGGGCCTGCGTGTGTGCATCAGGGTCGCGCACGGCAGGGACCACGACGGTCGCTTCCTTCCATGGTGCACCGTCTCTCTCGTACTGCCTGCGGCTGTTCGGCAGCTCGAACGGCTGGACATGCCACGGCTCGTCGTTGACCCAAGCGAAGTGCTTCAACGCGAATCGCGAGCTGTTGGCGACGACCCAGGCGTGGTCGCCGGCAAGGTCGGCGGCGAGGCCGATCTCGTGCATCGAGCGTCCTGGCGGGGCCGCTGTGGGATCGCTCTCCCTCGCCTTGCGCCACCGCTTGCCGTCGAACTGCACCGGTCCGTGCGGATCGACGACGTACCGAGACAGGAACATCGCCCGCTGGTCGGCCTCCGATCGGAAGCCGACGCCGAGGCCGACCTTGCCGTTGGAGGCCTCGATCAGCTCGCGTACACGAGCCTGCATCGTGGCGTGCAGCCGCTGGAAGCTCGGCTCAGCACAGATCTGGTCGATCGTCTGGGGTCTTCCTCGCCATGACGGATACATGCTCGCCATCGTTCCCCCGTCAACCGACTTTCATTGGCGGCCAGACCACCGCCGACCTTACATCACGACCACGTCGAACGGCGTCGGAGAGCGTCCCGCTCGAGCGGCCCCCGTCGGCGTGTCAGAACTGCACGAGCGGTTCCGTC
>DASUEW010000004.1:0-4904 GCA_036274875.1 Ilumatobacteraceae bacterium | reverse complement strand
CTGACAGCCATCACCGAGCTCGTCGAGCAGGCATCGGCTGGTCTCGAGATGCCTGACGGTCTCGGCGACGCACCGGAAGGCGCGGACCGCTCCGGGGCGCCCATCCCGTCGTGGTCGTTGCTGGTGCGCCTCCTCGGACGGGTCGACGTCGTCGACGAGCAGGGCGGCTCGGCGGACTTCGAGCGGTCGAAGACGCGCGAGCTGATCGCTTGGCTGGCGACTCACCGCGGGCGATCGACGCGCACGCTGGCCCGCACCGCGTTGTGGGATCTCGACGTGCGCGATGCGACGTTCTCGAACGTGGTCTCCGAAGCCCGCCGGGCGATGGCACGTCTCGTCGAACCGGCGCCGGGCGAAGAGTGGCTGGCCCGCACGCTCACCGAGGAGCTCCCGCTCCACCACCTGGTGCGCACCGACGCCGAGCTCGTCGAGCTCCGGATCGCGGCGGCACGGCGACTCCAACCCGAAGACGCGATCGAGATGCTGCGTCCCGCCGTCGAGTTGGTCCGCGGCATGCCATTCGAGGGCACCAGTTACCTGTGGCCCGACGCCGAGGGCATCACGTCGAACTTGGTGCTGCTGGCGACGTCGGCGGCGTCCGAGCTCGCCCGGCACCACCTCACGCTCGGCCAGATCGACGGTGTGTTCTGGGCGACCGGACAGGGGCTGCGGGTGCTGCCTGGCCACGAGGATCTGATCGCACTGCGGATGGGCGCCCACGCCTCGAACGGAGATCTGGCGGGTGTCCGCCACGAGTGGCAGTGCTACGAGCGCGTGATCGCGGCCGATCCGTGGAGCGACGGCGAGCCGGCCCCGAAGCTCGTCGAGCTGCGCCACCAGTTGCTCTCGCCGACGGCGCGCGTCGAATGACGAACCGAACTGTCTGCTTCAGACGGCGCGTCGGTGCGAATGAAGCAGACAGTTCGGAGGGGACGTGTCAGGTGGGCCGGCCGAACTCGGGGGTGTGGGCGACCTCGACGATCTTCGCGTTGCGTCCGTCGCCGATCGTGAAGCGCACGTGCACCGAAACGTCGTCACCCAGGTCGCCGACCGGGATCGGGGCCTTCCAGCCGGGCTCGGCCATCACCTGGCCTCCAACGAGTGCTCCCTCCCACCGATCCGACTCGCGGTGCGCGCCCGTGGACGCGACGGCGACGAACGTGCCGCTCGTCAGGTCGACTCCGATCGGATCTCGCCCGCGGTGCACCAGTGCAATGCCATCGTCGTCGGCCTCGATCGCGATCGCCGCAGTCGGCCGGTCGACGATCGCGTCGCACAGGTCGTGCAGCGCTGCGTCGAGGGCCGCCCACCGGCCGGACGGCGGAGATCCGCTCTGGTAGTGGATCGACGTCGAGTCGATGTCGATCTGCACCGACGTCGCGCCGGGTCGGGGGACGGGCGGATGCGCGGGCTCGGCGACCTCGCAGGCCGCGACCGCTGCCGCCAGGCGGGCCGACTCGGCGGCCGTCAGCGTGCCGCCGAAGCGTCCCGCGGCCGCGGCGCCGGTCGTTCGCCAGGCCTGGAACTCGTCACCGTCGACCGACAGCCACTCCTCCTCGGCGACGCCGGTCCGGCCCCCGCCGCTGCGGCAGTAGCTGACCTTCATCGCGAAGACGGTACTCGTGCGCCAAACGTGGCATCAGACAGCGCTCATTGACACGCTGTCCGTGCCTACTCGCCTGACCCGGCCGGCTGGTCGGGGCCGTCGGCGCGGATCCGCTCGACGTCGGCGATCGCGTCGCGCAGGTCGGCGAGCCACGCCTCGCTGTGCTTGTTGACGAGGCGCACGCACCACGCGAGCGCGTCGGACCGCGAGCGGGCGACGCCGGCACCGACGAGCGTGTCGAGCACGAGCCGTTCGGGCTGGCGCAGGCGGGTCATCACCGGCACCGCGAGGTGCGTGAACAGCACGGTGCGGTCACCGATGCGCAGCCCCCACGCGACCTTGCGGTCGAACCGGTGCTCGGCTTCGCGGGCGATCGCCATCCGCTGCGGGCGGGTGTCCTCACGGAAACCGGAGATCCTGCCCTCGATCGCCTCGGTGCGGCTCGCGTCGTCGATGTCGTCGGCGAGCTCGGGGGCGGCGGTGGCGAGGATGACGTGGATCTCCTCGCGATCGACCGTGACGGTCGGGGCGCCGGCCGTCGTCCACGCCTCGGGCAGGCGCCCGGTGAACCACGCATGGATGGGGGCGCTGATCGGATCGCTGTCAACAGGCATGTAATGATCATTACATGCTTGCAGCGAACTCGTCAACCGCCGCGTCCAGCACGCCCGGCGACGGCCCTACGATCAGCTCGATGACCCGGCGACCGCCGGACGAGCCCGGACTGCCGCTTGCGTTCCACCCGCTGTCGAACGGCGAGTACGCGCCGCTTCCCCGCTCCGACGTCGTCGCCGAAGCGATCCGCCGCGCGCTCGCCGTCGCCGACACCAACGCCCGGCGGTTGGGGATGTCGCGGCGGGCGTTCCTGCGATCGAGCTGTGGGATGGCCGCCACGTTGACGGCGCTCGCCGCGTGCAGCAGCGAGGAGGCCGCGAGTTCGACGTCAGGCCCGACGTCGCGCGGGTCGTCGCCGACGAGGCCGGGCACCACCGGTCCACCCGAGACGCAACCGATCGTCACCCGGTCGAGCGGTTCCGTACCCGGCACCGGCGGCACGTTCTCGCTGCCGCCGGAATCGACGATCGAGGAGGCGGCGGCGACCACCGTGCTGGCCGGGAGCGAGCTCGTCGTCGACGTCCAGACCCACCTCCTCGACTACTCGGCGGGCACCGGTGACGGCTGGGGACTCGGGTTCCCGCAGGCCTCGTGCGGCGACGATCCGGCGGCGTGCATGGGGATCGACGCCTGGCTCGACCTCGTGCTCGGCGGCAGCGACACCGCGGTCGCCGTGCTGTCGGCGATCCCCGTCGTCGCCGACCCCGACCCGCTGTCGACGCAGGTGATGGAGCGTGCCCGCCGCCAGGTCGAACAGCTCGGCTGCGTCGGACATGTCCTCATCCAGGGCCACGCGACACCGACGACGGGGGAGCTGCCGGCGGCGCTCGACGCGATGGCCGCCACCGCCGCCGAGTTCGAGATCGCGGCCTGGAAGGCGTACACGCACGAGGGCCCCGCGTGGCGGCTCGACGACGACGTCGGCAACGCCTTCTGCGACCAGGTGCGCGCCCTCGGCCAGCGGATCATCTGCGTCCACAAGGGCCTCGGCCCGGCCGCCGCCTCGCCGGTCGACGTCGGCCCGGCTGCCGTCAACCATCCCGACCTGACGTTCTGCGTCTACCACTCCGGGTTCGAGGCGGCCGTCACCGAGGGCGAGTACCCCGGCGACGAGGCCGGAGCCGCCGCCGGTGGCGTCGACCGGCTGATCGCGTCACTGCGCGGCGCGGGGATCGGACCAGGTGGCAACGTCTACGCCGAGCTCGGCTCGACGTGGTGGAACCTGGTCCAGCGGCCCGACGAAGCAGCGCACGTGCTCGGCAAGCTGCTCGTGGCGCTCGGCGCCGACAACATCCTGTGGGGGACCGACTCGATCTGGTACGGCTCGCCGCAGGGCCAGATCGAGGCGTTCCGCGCGTTCGAGATCACCGCCGAGTACCAGGAGCGGTTCGGCTACCCGGCGCTCACCGCCGACGTCAAGGCGCGCATCCTCGGCCTCAACGCCGCGCGCGTCTACGGCATCGACCCGGCGACGACCGCCTGCGCGCTCTCGGCCGCCGAGCGGATCGGCCTGCGCGCCGCCTGGCCCGATCGCATCCCCACCGGCCCGACCACGGCTGACGGGGCGCGGGCGACGTTCGCCGCCGACCATCCCTGGTTCTCTTGAGGCCTCGCGATTGGTGGTTTGCGCACGTTTCGTGTTGGGTATGTCATTCGCGTGGGCACTACGTGGCGACGGGAATCCTGAGCGCCCGTGGTCGGCCACGCACCATCGTTGGCCTTCGACGTGCCGGATGGCGGAGAGCTCGTCGTGGCGATCCTGTTCGCGTGCACGGCGATCGTCGCGGTGTCGATGATCGCAGCCGTGTTGGGCGACAAGATGTGCAGGGCCCGCGTGTCGTCCGCCGCCAGATTGGCCGCCGAGGATGCCGCCCGCGAGGCCAGTCCAGATCGCGCGATGCGCGCCGCTGAACGCGCCGCGGCCGAGACACTGACCGGCCTCGATCGCTACGGACGGCCGATGATCGTCGTCGACGTGTCGAAGTTCCAGTCGGCCGGGCTCGTCGAGGTCACCGTGGCGTGCACGGTCTCCCCGCGGTCGATCGGTCCGATCGATCGAGCCCTTCAGCTCCATCGAGCCACGGCCTCGGCGTCGATCTACCCCAGCTTGTCGCGCGGCTAGGAGCGATCCAGCACGCTCGCGCAGCGCGCGGCCGGGCGGCGGGTTCGGGGCCACCACCATCGGTAGGTTGGACGCGCCGGAGGACGCGTCTGAGGAGGTGGAGGACATGGCAGAGCTCTGGGGCGGCGAGACTCGCAAGGCGGTCGAGAACTTCCCGGTGTCGGGAGAGCCGATCCCCGCCGGCGTGATCCACTGGTTGGGCAGGATCAAGGCGGCGGCGGCGCGAGTGAACGCCGAGCTCGGACTGCTCGAACCGAACCTGGCAGCCGCGATCGCGGCCGCTGCCGATGCGGTGGCGGATGGTGCTCACGACGACCAGTTCCCCGTCGACGTGTTCCAGACCGGATCCGGGACGTCGTCGAACATGAACGCCAACGAGGTGATCGCGACGCTCGCGGGCGGTGGCGCGCACCCCAACGATCACGTGAATCAGTCGCAGTCGTCGAACGACGTCTTTCCGTCGGCCGTGCACCTCGCGGCCGCGATGCAGATCTGCGACGAACTCTTGCCGGCCGCGAACCGATTGCTGCGAGCGCTGCGGAAGAAACAGAAAGAGTTCGC
>DASUEW010000003.1:0-3956 GCA_036274875.1 Ilumatobacteraceae bacterium | reverse complement strand
TCACCCGAGGTCGCCGCGGCAACCGCGATCCTCGGCCACTTCGCGACACCAGGAGACCTCTGATGAAGGAACTGCGGATCGTGCAGGGGACGGCCATCCCGCTCAAGCGCAGCGACGTCGACACCGACCAGATCATCCCCGCCGTATGGCTGAAGCAGGTGGAGCGCACCGGGTTCGAAAAGGGCCTGTTCTCGACGTGGCGCGACGATCGTGACTTCGTCCTCAACGACGAGCGCTACGCCGGCGCCCGGGTGCTGGTGGCCGGGCCGTCGTTCGGCATCGGCTCGAGCCGCGAGCACGCGGTGTGGGCCTTGCAGCAGTACGGGTTCGACGCCGTCATCGCACCGAGCTTCTCCGACATCTTCCGCAACAACTGCACGAAGAACGGCCTGATCCCCGTCGTGCTGCCAGAAGCGACGGTCGAGGCGATCTGGGCGGCGATCGACGCCGATCCGCAGACCGAGATCGTGGTCGACGTGGAACGCCTCGTCGTCGAGGTGCCGGCGGCGGGTCTCGCCGAGCCGTTCCCGATGGACCCGACGACCCGGCAGCGGTTCCTCGACGGCCTCGACGACATCGGCATCACATTGGGCCACGCCGACGAGATCACCGACTACGAGACCAACCGCCCGGTCTGGCTCACGACCTGACTCACGGGGCGACGGCGACGCCGGCCCTTTTCGCATCTGGGCTGCCATCGCCCGCGACTGCCGAAAAGTGCTGCAGCCCAGAACGGGGTCGGGCGCCGCCCGATCAGATCCTTGCGTCGGCTTCGAAGAGGTTGAGGTCGCGCAGGTTGGGGTTGTTGCTGAACACCTCGACGGGCGGGGTGTTCGGGAGCCGCAGGCCGCGCTGCAAGATGCGCATCTGGGTGTGCTGGTTGTACTCGACGAACGTGATCGCCCAGCCGTCGCGCCCGGCGCGGGCCGTGCGGCCAGAACGGTGCAAGTAGTCCTTGGCGTCCTTGGCCGGCTCGTAGTGGATGACCACTCCGATGTCGTCGATGTCGATGCCGCGGGCGGCGACATCAGTGGCGACGAGCACCGCCAGCTTGCCCTCGGCGAAGCGACGCATCGCCCGCTCGCGCGACGGCTGAGGGAGGTCGCCGTGGATCGCGGCGACGCTCACGCCGAGGTCTTCGAGCGCAGTCGTGACCCGGTCGCACAGGCGCTTGGTCTGGCAGAACACGAGGACCTTGGGGTGACCCTGGGCGATGGCGCCGATCACGCGATCCTTGTCCATGTGGTGCACCGCCATGAACAGATGGTGCATCGTGCCGACGGTGCCGGTCTCCGAGTCGACCGCGACCTCGATCGGATCGGTGAGGTAGTGGCGGATCAGGTGGCCGACGTCGCCGTCGAGCGTCGCCGAGAACAACATCGTCTGGCTGCGGCCGGTGCAATGGCGCAGGATCCACTCGACCTGTGGGGTGAAGCCGTCGTCGGCCATCCGGTCGGCCTCGTCGAGACAGACGATCTGGACGCTGCCGACGTCGACCTCGCCGGACTTCAGCAGGTCGATCAGGCGCAGCGGCGTGGCGATGACGAGCTCGACGCCGCGGGCGAGGGCTTCGATCTGCTGATGCCGGCTGGCGCCACCGTAGACGGCGAGCACGCGCATGCCGGCCTTGGCGGCGACGGGGACGAGCACCTCGGTGACCTGGATGGCGAGCTCGCGCGTCGGCACGAGCACGAGACCGAGCGGAGCGGACGGCCCGGCCACATCGGTGATGCGGGCGAGCATCGGCACGCCGAACGCCAGGGTCTTGCCGGAACCCGTCTCGGCCCGACCGCACACGTCGCGACCCTGGAGCGCGATCGGGATGGCCTCGGTCTGGATCGCGAACGGCTGCGCGAAACCGGCTGCGGCGAGACCGAGGTCGATGCGCTCGGGCACGCCGAGATCGGCGAAACCGGTCGGGGCCTCGACGGGAGGCAGCAGGTTGATCGTGGTGAGGTTGCCCGACGAGCCACCATCGCCGTTGCCGGCGACCGATCGGTCGTGGTGGTCGGTCGGCCGACGCGGCGGGCGACGCCGGCGAGGGGCATTACGACGGCCGCCGGGCCGCGCACTGGGGTCGATCATGGTCCGACCCAGGATATCTGGCCGTTCCCCCGGTGAGCCGCCTTCCCACCACCCAACTGCCCGTTGCCCTTGGCGCGCCAATGTGATTGCCGTTGGCGGAATCGTGCGATAGGTTGATCGTGATGACTCGCAGCGACCTCCTCCTTCTCTTGTAGGGCGAGCGTCACATATCTGCGTTCGCCCGCACCCCCCGCCGAACCGGCCGGGGGGTTCTTCATTTTTCGGATCCAACCCGCCCACCCCGCACAGGAGCTGACATGCCACCCGCCAACTCGACACCACGCAGGATGCCGTTCGACAAGTACAGGGCCTCGGTGCCGATCGTCCTCCACGACCGCACGTGGCCGAACGTCGTCATCGACAAGGCGCCGCTGTGGTGCTCGGTCGACCTGCGTGACGGCAACCAGGCGCTCATCGACCCGATGGATCCGACGCGCAAGATGCGGATGTTCGAAGAGGTCGTGCGGATGGGCTTCAAGGAGATCGAGGTCGGTTTCCCGGCCGCCAGCCAGCCCGATTTCGACTTCATCCGCAAGATCATCACCGAGGACCGAATCCCTGACGACGTGACGATCCAGGTGCTGACGCAATGCCGTCAGGAGTTGATCGAACGGACCTACGAGTGCATCGAGGGAGCTCCCAGGGCCATCATGCACTTCTACAACTCCACCAACCCGCTGCAGCGAGAGGTGGTGTTCGGGCTCGACAAGGCGGGCATCGTCGACATCGCCGTCAACGCCGCCAAGCTGTGCCGCAAGCTCGAGGAGAACATGGGCTCGACGGTGGTGCGGTACGAGTACTCACCGGAGAGCTTCACGCTGACCGAACCCGACTTCGCGATCGAGATCTGCGAGGCCGTGATGGACACGATCGAGCCACACGACGACCGGCCGATCATCCTCAACCTGCCTGCCACCGTCGAGTGCTACTCCCCCAACGTCTACGGCGACGTGATCGAGTGGTTCGGGCGCACGATCAGCCGGCGTCAACACGTCGTCCTCAGCCTGCACCCCCACAACGACCGCGGGTGTGCCGTCGCCGCTGCCGAGTTCGGCGTGATGGCCGGCGCCGACCGTGTCGAGGGCACGCTGTTCGGCAACGGCGAGCGCACGGGCAACGTCGACGTGATCAACCTCGCCATGAACCTGTTCATGAACGGCGTCGATCCCGAGCTCGACATCTCCGACATCGACGCGCTGCGTCGCACCGCCGAGTACTGCAACCGGCTGCCGGTCCCCCCTCGTCACCCGTACGTCGGCGACCTCGTCTACACGTCGTTCTCCGGCTCGCACCAGGACGCCATCAAGAAGGGCTTCGAGGCACTCGACCCGGACTACGACCAGTGGGGCGTGCCCTACCTGCCGATCGACCCCAAGCACGTCGGGCGCTCGTACGAGGCCGTGATCCGGGTCAACTCGCAGTCCGGCAAGGGCGGCGTCGCCTACGTGATGAAGGCCGAGCACGGCTTCGACCTCCCACGTCGGCTCCAGATCGAGTTCTCGAAGACGATCCAGCACATCACCGAGGATTCGGGCACCGAGATCAGCCCGATCGTGATGTGGGACGCCTTCCGCTCGGAGTACGTCCCCGACGAGCCCACCCACCGGTTGCGCAGTCACGAGCTGCACACCAAGGAGGGCCGCACCACGATCAGCGCCCAGCTCGAGATCAACGGGGCCCCGGTGACGGTGACGGGCGCCGGCGAGGGCCCGATCGAGGCGTTCGTGCACGGTTTGTGCGAGACGCTCGACACGGTGTTCGACGTCGTCGACTACGCCGAGCACGCGATGGGTCGGGGCGCGGATGCGACCGCGGTGGCCTACGTCGAGAGCTCCGGCACCGACGGTCAGATCCGGTGGGGCATCGGCACC
>DASUEW010000002.1:0-3363 GCA_036274875.1 Ilumatobacteraceae bacterium | reverse complement strand
GCGGCCCGCATGAAGAGCTGCTGGCGCTCGATGCGACCGAGGTCGGCGCGCGGATCGATCCGCCAGTCGCCGTCACGGAACTCCTCGTAGTAGCGGCTGCGCGCGTACGCGAGCGACTGAACGCCGTCGAGCTTCTGGCATCCGGGTTGCAGCGCCAGCCCGGTGTGCAGGTCGCGGGTTGCGAACTCGATGCAGATCTCGACGCCCCCGATCTCATCGATGATCCGCTTGAATCCGACGAAGTCGACTTCGACGTAGTGGTGGATCGGGATCCCCAACGACTGGGTGATCGTCGACGCCAGTCGTTGCGGACCCTCGGTGTAGGCGCTGTTGATCCGGTTCGACTCACCCGTGCCGGCGATCTCGACCCACAGGTCACGGGGGAGGCTGAGCAACGCCGCCCCGCCGTCCTTCTCGCGCCGCAGGATCATGATCGTGTCGCTGCGGCGTCCGCCGACGTCGGACGTGTCGCCGATCCCCCCGAAGTCGGGTGCGTTCGGATCGACGCCCTCGCGTGTGTCGGAGCCGACGAGCAGGTAGTTCTCGGCCGGACCGTCGTCGGGGACCGAGGTCAGCACGAGCTCGAGGCCCTCGACGCGAACGATGTCGTCGGTACGCCGGTCGGCGGCGCGCAGCACGCCGGTGGTGCCGGCGACGCCGACGGCGCCGGCGAGGAACACCATCAGCGGGATGGGGCTCCGGACGCGCCGGCGACGACGGGCCGCGGAGGGATCGGCCGGGATCACGGAGCGACACGGTACCGGCCCGACCGGCTCGGTTGTTGGCACTACCGGGTCACACGAGCTCGAGCCACACGAGTTCGGGACACAGGAGCTCGGGTCACGCGGGCGGCCCGGCGTCGCGCACGTGCACGACATCACCGACGTCGAGACGGTGCGTGAGCCCGCACGAGTCGATGACTATCAACCGACCGTGGCCGTCGATGTCGACTGCGCGTCCGTCGATCCGTCCGCCGGGAAGCTGCACATCGACGCGCCGTCCGAGGGTCGCCAGCGCGGCGCGGTACCGATCGCCGATGTCGTCGGGCAGCGAGTCGAACGCGGTGAGGAGCGCAGCGAGCATGTCGAGCGGCGTCGGCTCGCCAATCCGCGACGCTGCGCTGTCCAGTGACGCTGCGCCGCGCAAGGACGCTGCGCCGGTGGGCGCCCAACCGACATTCAGGCCGAGCCCGACCACGATCGAGCCGTCTGCCGCCCGCTGGGCGAGGATCCCGGCCAGCTTGCGTTCGTCGACGAGCAGATCGTTCGGCCACTTCAGCACCGCCTCCACCCCGGCTGCGGCTCGGCAGGCGTCGATCGCGGCCAGCCCGACCCGCTGGGTCAGGATCGACGCCGGAGTCGGCACCGTCCTGAACAGGATCGACACGAGCAGGTTGACACCCGGCGGCGCTTCCCATCGACGATCGAGACGACCACGCCCTGCCGTTTGATGATCGGCTACGAGCACACTGCGATCGGGCGCGCCGACGGCTGCGGCCGCGAGCAGGTCCTCGTTGGTGCTGCCGGTCACCGGCACGTGTGTGACGATCCACCCGTCGGGCCACGGGCGGTCGGGCGGTTTGCGGTCGGCATCGGCCATGGCACGTACATTGTCAGGCGTGCTCCAGAGGATCCTGATCGCCAACCGCGGCGAGATCGCCGTGCGCGTCATCCGCGCCGCTCGCGAGCTCGGCATCGAGACCGTTGCGGTTTACTCCGAGCTCGATCGGGACGCACAGCACGTCCGGCTGGCCGACCAGGCGTTCGCACTCGGCGGGCAGACCGCAGCCGAGAGCTACCTGAACACCGACGCCATCATCAGCGCGATCCGCGAGAGCCGAGCCGACGGCGTCCACCCGGGCTACGGCTTCTTCTCCGAGAACGCCGACTTCGCACGGGCGATCACCGACATGGGCGTGGCATTCATCGGACCGCCGCCATCGGCGATCACGGAGATGGGCGACAAGGTCTCGAGCCGCCTCGCTGCCCAGCGTGGCGGCGCACCGATCGTCCCCGGCACCACCGAGTTCGCTGCCGGTCCCGACGACATCGTCGCGTTCGGCGAGACGAGCGGATGGCCGATCGCGATCAAGGCCGCGTTCGGCGGCGGTGGACGCGGCATGAAGGTCGTCGAATCGGCGGCCGAGGTGCCCGACGCGATGGCGAGCGCACAACGCGAGGCCAAGAGCTTCTTCGGCCGTGACGAGGTGTACGTGGAGCGCTACCTGACGTGGCCGCGTCACGTCGAGGTGCAGATCATCGGTGACCAGCACGGCGATCTGGTATGGGTCTCGACACGAGACTGCTCCGCGCAGCGGCGCCACCAGAAGTTGATCGAGGAGGCGCCGGCACCCGGCCTGCCCGACGGGGTCGAGGCGGCGATGGGAGAGGCTGCCGTCAAGGCCGCCAAGGCGGTCGGGTACTACAACGCCGGGACGGTGGAGTTCATCTACCAGGACGCCGACTTCTTCTTCCTCGAGATGAACACCCGCCTCCAGGTCGAGCACCCCGTCACCGAGGCGATCACGGGCCTCGACCTCGTCGAGTGGCAGATCCGGGTGGCCTCGGGCGAGCCCCTGCCGATGACACAGGACGAGGTACTCGCGACTCGGCGCGGTCACGCGATCGAGGTCCGCATCAACGCCGAAGACCCGGCGGGCGGTCGCTTCCTTCCGTCGCCGGGCCGGATCACCAAGCTCGTCGCCCCCGACGGCTTCGGCGTGCGCTTCGACAGCGGTTACGAGTCGGGCGACGAGATCAGCCAGTTCTACGACAACCTGGTCGGCAAGGTCATCGTCTGGGGCAAGGATCGTGACACCGCGATCGCGCGCACTGTCCGGGCGCTCGAGGAGATGACCGTCGAGGGTGTCGCGACGACGATCCCGGCCGATCTTGCGATCCTTCGTCATGCCGACTTCGTCGCCGTCGAGCACTCGACGAGATGGGTCGAACAAGCCCTCGACCTGTCGGGCCTGGCACCGCGTGCGGCGCCGACGGGCGATCCGGCGGACGAGACTGCCGACCCACTGGTGCAGCGTCGAACCACCGTCGAGGTGAACGGCAAACGCTTCGATGTGACGGTGTGGGTGCCGGAGGGCCCGGCCACCCCGACCGCCAAGTCGAAGCCCAGGCGTGCCGCCGCCGGCAGTGGCGCCGCCGCCGGCGGGAGCGGCGACGTGACGGTGCCGATGCAGGGAACGATCGTCAAGGTGCTCGTCGACGTCGGTCAGGCGGTCGACGTCGGCGAGGGCATCGTCGTGCTCGAGGCGAGGAAGAGGGAGAACCAGAGCAACGCCGAGAAGGCCGGCACGGTGAAAGCGATCAAGGTCGCCCCCGGCGACACCGTCGGCGGCGGCGACGTCGT
>DASUEW010000001.1:0-2649 GCA_036274875.1 Ilumatobacteraceae bacterium | reverse complement strand
CCAGGGCGAGACATCCCCGGGATCGGAGCCGACATGCCAACCGCCGGCAAAGACCTCGTCGCCACCCCTTCGGCGACGACCGGTCCACGCCAGCCGACCGAGGACCAACAGATCGATGACCAACCGATCGATGAAAGGACCGGGCAATGAGCAACACGATCATCGCCTCCACCGAGGTAGAGCTCAACGACGATGGCTTCTTCGTCAACCCTGAGCAGTGGACAGAGGACATGGCACCCGAACTGGCTCGACGCGACGGCATCGACGAACTGACCGACGCGCACTGGAAGGTCATCCGGTTCATGCGCAGCGAGTACTTCGACAAGGGCACCGGGCCGACGGTGCGTGCGCTCGGCAAGACGTCGGGCGTGACCGTCAAGGAGCTGTACCAGCTGTTCCCGAAAGGACCGGCCAAGATCGCAGCCCGCATCGCCGGCATCCCCAAGCCACGCGGCTGCGTCTGAGAAGGAGCTCACCATGAGCGACACCACCGACATCAATACCACCGACACCATCAGCAAGATCTCGATCATCATCTCGAAGGGATCGCTCGACGGGATCTACCCCGGGCTGATCATGGCCAACGGCGCCCGCGCCGAGGGCATCGAGGCCAACCTGTTCTTCACGTTCTTCGGTCTCGATGCCATCCACAAGGCGCGCCACGAGCACATCAAGCTGTCGACGGTCGGTAACCCCGGCCTGCACCTCGCCACCATGGTCGGTGGCCTCCCCGGGGTGTCGACGGTGATGACCCACTACATGAACCACAAGATGGAGAAGCTCGAAATCCCTTCCATCCCCGAGTTCGTCGAGATGATCTCCGACACCGGCGCCGGTCTCTACGCCTGCAAGGCATCGGTCGATCTGTTCGGGCTCGAGAAGAACGACTTCATCCCGCAGCTCGACGACATCATCACCGTCGGCGAGTTCTACGAGATGGCTGCCGGCGGGCAGATCATCTTCACGTGACCCGATCGCACGTCGATCACTCGGACCGATCGGCGGCCGTCATGTGCTCGACCAGACGGGTCGCGCGCCATTGACGGTGAGCATCATCGAGTAGACCGACGTCGTCGCGGTGACGAAGAGACGGTTGCGCTTGAGGCCACCGAACACGAGGTTGGACGCCGCCTCGGGAAGGCGGATCTTGCCGATGAGCGTGCCGTCGGGGTCGATGCAGTGCACGCCGTCGCCCGCGGACGCCCAGATGCGGCCGCGATCGTCGAGCCGGATGCCGTCGAACACGCCCACTGAACAGTCGGCGACCACGACCCCTCCGACGAGGCGTCCGTCGACGACGTCGAAGCGACGCAGATGGTTGACGCGAGTGTCGACGACGTACAGGTGGCGTTCGTCGAGCGAGAAGGCGAGTCCGTTGGGTCGGACGAAGTCGTCGGCGACGATCTCGACCCGACCCGAGCTCGGCTCGATGCGATAGACGTGACAGCCACCGATGTCGCTGGGGGCCTGGTGTCCTTCGTAGTCGCTGTCGATCCCGTAGGAGGGGTCGGTGAACCAGATCGATCCGTCACTGTGGACGACGACGTCGTTGGGGCTGTTGAGCCGTCTCCCGTCGTGCTGATCGGCCAGCACGGTGATGGCGCCGTCGTGTTCGGTTCGGGTCACGCGGCGGGTGCCGTGCTCGCACGTGATCAGTCGACCCTGCGCGTCGAGCGTGTTCCCATTGGCGTAGTTCGATGGACTGCGAAAGACGCTGACGACGCCGGACGTCTCGTCCCAACGGAGGGTGCGGTCGTTCGGGATGTCGTTCACGAGGAGGTATCGACCGGCGGGTACGTAGACCGGGCCCTCGGCCCATCGACACCCGAGCTCGAAGCGCTCGACTCGAGCGTCGCCGCGGCAGTCGGTGAAGCGGTCGTCGAGCAGTTCCAACTCGGCCGGGATGTGGGACGTCGCGTTCACTGCCAGATGCCTCCCCGACGACATCGTCGCGCCGTACCGCGATCTTCGCGACGACGCGCTGGTCGAGCGTGATCGGAGTGGTTCGTTCCCCGGTCAGGGCGGGTCGCCGCTCGGACCAGGCAGGATCCAGGGTTGGCCGAGTAGCCGGTACGGCTCGCGACTGAGGTCGACGGTCGGGTCGACGAGGCGGAGCGCGGGGCGCCCGTTGAGCGATACGAACGCATCAGCGCGCACCTCGACGCGGTGGCCGCCCCGACGGTAGACGCCGGCGATGGCGTGAGCGGTCTGGCGGATCAACTCAGGATCGCTCGCCATCGCCCTCCACTGCGTCGGCGTGTAGAGGTCGCTCGCCGTCTCGACCCAGGCGGTGCCGGTGGCCGGCTCGGTGACACGGAAGCGGACATCGGCGCCCTTCTCGGTGAGCAACACGTTCCACGAGAACCGATATCCCTCGTTGGTCCATCGTGCGTCGCCGGGGATCACGTGGTCTCGGAGTGGTATCGCCACGATGACCATCACCCAGAACGCGGCGGCCAGCAGGTGCGCCGAGCCGAGCGAGCGGGACGGCGCTCGGCCCCACTGGGCTACGAGGGGTTCATCGCTCGGCACGGGATGGGATCGGCGTCGCCTCTGCCCCAACCTGACGGCGACCCGGTCCGGCCAGTCGGGCGCGAAGAAGATCGTCGTGACGCCGATCATCAGCCACGGGAACACACCGATCGGGAA